>JAUVQN010000132.1 GCA_030598125.1 Coriobacteriia bacterium
CGCGGATGACGCCGTCGATGGTGGACTGCCCCGTGCCGTAGCGGTTGTCGAAGAGGTGCTTCGTGTCGGCGTCGTTCACCGAGATGATCGGGTACCGGAGCGCCCCGTCGGCCGCCATGGCCTTGAGGCGGATGACGCCGGTGGTGGTCTCCTCGGTGCCGCCCAGGATGTGCTCGAGTGCCTCGGTACGCTCGGCGTGGATGCGACCCACGACGTCGGCGCCGTCGTCCATCGTGATCTGCGGCCTATGGTCGATGGCGGCGTCGATGTGACGGTAGTAGGTGTCGTTGTCCTCGCCCTTGATCGCGTACGTGCGTATGCCGAAGTCCTCGACCAGGCTCGCCGCGACGTCGTCCTGCGTGGAGAGCGGGTTCGAGGCGCACAGCACGATGTCGGCGCCGCCCGCCTGCAGCGTCCGCATGAGGTTCGCGGTCTCGGTCGTCACGTGGAGGCACGCACTGACCCTGACGCCCTCGAGCGGGCGTTCGTGGCGGAAACGGTCGCGGATGGAGGCGAGCACCGGCATGTCCCGGTCGGCCCACTCGATGCGAGCGGCACCCTGCGCCGCCAGCGACATATCTTTGACGTCGTGATCCATCGCGTGACCCTTCGTTCGACGCGCCCGGTCATGACCGGGCGCGGGTTCAGGCGTTGAGCCGGAACAGTATACCAGTCAGCAGGCGCGACAGACGGTCCGCCGCCTGCTCACCCGCGGCGAGTACCTCGTCGTGAGAGAGATGCGCGCCTGCGGCCACGTTCGTGATGAGGGAGATGCCCAGCGCGCGCATACCGAGTGCCCGAGCCGTGATGACCTCGACCACCGTGGACATGCCGACGGCGTCGGCCCCGAGCGAGCGCAGCATGGCCACTTCGGCGGGAGTCTCGTACGTCGGACCGAGCAGGCCGGCGTACACGCCTTCCTTCAGCGACACACCCTCACCGGCGGCCACGTCGCGCGCGAGCTCGCGGAGCCCGGCGTCGTAGGCGTCGCTCATCGGGACGAAGGGGTTCCCGCCCTCCGGTCCCGGCCAGGCGACCAGCGGGTTGCGACCGGTCAGGTTCATCTGGTCCGCGAGCAGCATGAGGTCGCCGAGGGCCAGGCCTGCCGAGACTCCACCCGCCGCATTGGTGACGATGAGGGTGGTAGCGCCGAGCGCAGCGGCGAGCCGGACGGGGTAGGCGGCATCGAGCGCGTCGAAGCCCTGGTACATGTGGACACGTCCCTGGAACGCCGCGACCGCGAGTCCGTCCACGTCGGCGAGCGCGAGACGCCCGGCGTGACCGACGACGTCGGCGCCCGCCCGCGGGAATCCCTCGACGTCGTCGTAGGACACGAAGCGCGGCGACGGGAGACCCTCGGCGAATGCGGACAGCCCGGAGCCCAGCACGATGCCCACGTCCGCGAGCTCGCCCTCGAGCGTCGGCGGGACCACTACCTCGAGCTCGACGGGCCGAGGCCCTTCTGCGGTATCCATCGCGGTCACTCCCCTTCCGCTTCCCGACTGCCCGGCACGACGTCCCGCAGCGCGTCGAGGAAGTCCTCGGCCATCCGCGGAACGCCGTGCCGCGCCGCTTCGTCCACACACGGGTCCCGATATCGTTCTTTCCCGTCCGAGAGCACCTCACGCACGCGCGCCGCGAGCACCTCGGCATCGTCGGGCTCGACGAGACGGCCGCACGAGGGCGCCGGAAGCACCTCGGGGATGCCCCCGACACGGCTCGCGACGGCAGGCGCACCGCACGCCATGGCCTCGAGCACGACGAGCCCGAGCCCTTCGCGCCTGCTGGGCAGGACGAGCACGTCCGCGGCGCCCATGCGCTTCGCGACGTCTTCGCGCGGCAGCACGCCGGCCAGCTCGACCCGATCCCGGATGCCGAGCTGGTCCGCCGCGTTCGCGACCGCCGTGCGCTCCGGCCCGTCTCCCACGAGCACGAGCCGGTCGCAGGCTCCTTCGGCCGCGAGACCGGCGAACGCCTCCACGAGCACGTCCACTCCCTTCGCGTGCGTCAGGTTCCCCACGAAGAGGGCGACGCGCTCGTCCGCATCCCATCCCAGGTCCGGACGCGCGTCCTCGTCGGGCGGGTGGAACGCCGCGAGGTCCACGCCCATGTGAATCGCACGGACGGGGACGCGCTCGGGGATCGCCAGTTCACGCCTCACGCGGGACGCCAGGTCTTCCGAGACGGCCACGACGAGGTCGGCCTCAGCGGCCGCTTCACGTGAGAGACGCGCGAGCGTGCCCGACCCGGAAGCCGAGACCACGTCGGTGCCGTGGGCGACGACCGCGTACGGGCAGCCGACCTTCTTCGCCGCCATCCTGGCGAGCCATGCGGTCGGGTAGAGGAAGTGACCGACCACCGCATCGAACTCGCCCTTCTGCGCGGCTGCCCGCGTGGCGGAGTAGAGGCGCGAGTACTTGGAGACGTTCGCGGCAGCGCCGGTCGCTGAGACGGTGTTCGGGACGACGGTGACCTTGTGACCGAGCGCACGGAGCGCGCGCACCTGACCGGCGACGAAGACCCCGAACACGGGATCGTCCGGACTCGGGTACATGTTCGTGACGAGAAGGAGCCTCACTGGCTCGTCCCGCTACTCCCCGGCAGCTTCCATAGACGTCACGATCCCGAAGAACGAGACGGTGGGCGTGAGATATACGATCTGGTCGTTGATGTAGACGTACGTGCCATCGAACGCGTAGCCGTTCTCACTCACGTCGGCTTCGCCCTCGATGACGAGGAAGACGTCCTGCATCACCGGGTTCTCCGTCGCGTTGAGCTCGCCCTGCGCCGTCTCCACGGCGAAGAGGCTCTGCGTCGTCTCGACGGACGTGATCTCACCGACGAAGGCGCCGGTGTTCTTCACTCGCACCTCGTCCCCGGCCTCGAAGGACGCGGCGACGTCGGGCCACACTTCGCGGACGATCATGCGCACCTCGACCGTCTGCGCGCCTGAGGTCCCTTCCGACGTCTCGCTGTCCTGGCCACACGCCGCGAGCGTGAGCGCGATCAAGATGGCCGCCCCTATGATCCGTCTCATGTCCCCATCATCCTTCGCTCGTCCGAGCGGTGAGCGCCTCTGCGCGTCCGCCGACCACGAGATCCACCAGCATGACCAAGATCGAGAAGCCGATCGCGACGAGCGCGTGCGGATTGTGGATGCCCGCGTTCACGCCGTTGATGACGTAGCTCGCCATCGTCACGAGGAAGGGAACGATCCAGAGCGCCCGCCGGCCCCTTCTGCCCAGGTAGCCGAAGAGGAGGCCCAACAGCAGCATCTGGCCTATGACGCCCGGCACACCCCAGTCCGCGTACGCGGCCCCGAGAAGCGTCGGCGCGAGACTCACCGAGCGGTCGATCACGTCGCCGCCGATCTCGAAGTACGTGCGCCCGCCGAGATAGCGGCCAATCTGGAAGTTCGCATACTCCGCCTGGACGCCGGGTATCAGAGCGCGGGCGCTGTCGTAGAGCAGGCGCCCATGGTACGTGCCCGTCGCAGGCGTGAGCTGGACGATCCTGTCGAGGTTGTACGCGGTCCCCACGCTGTCCGAGTAGAGGAGCCCGACGGCAAGACCGGCGGTGGCCGCCGGCCCGTAGATGCCGGACTTGGAGACCGCTCCCACGACGCCCATGGCCACGATGAGCAGTACCAGGAAGATGACCGCCAGTCGCCAGACGTTCTTCGGCTTCGCGACGTAGACCGCGGCCAGGAACGCGGACACCACGAGCTTCGCGGGAAGGTTGCGCGCCCCCAGCAGACCGAGACCAGCCGTCGAGGCGAGGAAGAGCAGCGCCGCGAGCGCCTTCTGCCAGCGCGTCTTCGCGGTGACGATGAGCGCCGGCACGAAGAAGATCTGTGACGAAGCGAACCAGACCAGCACGGGGCTCTGCTGCCAGCGCGACGCGATGTCGAACAGGCTGATGCCGCCCGACGCGCCGACCTGGAGCACGTTCGCCGCGAAGCC
>JAUVQN010000147.1 GCA_030598125.1 Coriobacteriia bacterium
ATGACGGCCGCCTCGGCGGGATCCTCACCCTCGACGGTGACGACGTAGAGGTTCGCGCCTGGCCGCACGTATCCGAGGCTCTGCCTGGCGGCGGCCTCGACGCCCTCCGGGGTCTTCAAGTGCTCCACCTGGTCCCTGAGGCCCACGTTGCGCTCCTGGAGCTCGGACAACTGCTCTTCGAGCCTGGTCACTTCTGCCTGCTCCGCATAGTGGATGCGCAGCACGGGATAGAGGTACCAGCCCACCAGCACCACAGCGACGATGATGAGGACGGGGACGTATCCGGAGCGGAACGTCAGTCGGGCACGCGAGCCACGCGACGGCTTCTTTCGCGTGGCAGTGGGCTTCCGCGCCGACGAGCCCTTCCGCTTGCGCGTGCCGGCGCCACCCGGCGTCCGCGCCGGCCTGCGCGCCTTCGACGCCGGTCTCCGGGCGCGCGAGGACGATCCTCGGGGCGCGTTTCGGGGGTGAGAGGACCCGCCGGACGACCGGGTGCGGCTCTTCGCCTTCCCCTTCGCCCGCGAACTAGGCCTCTGCTTCGATGAGGTGCGTGTCATCTGCTGCTTCTCGTGCTGCGACTGTGACTGCTGCGAACAGGCCTATCGTGTTCGAGCGACCGGCCCCTCGGCTGATCTCAGGGCGAATGATAGCAGAAGGAAGACCGTTCCGGCCGTCCTACTCCTCGAAGAGCTCCGCCTCGTCCAGCTGCGCGATATCGCGGCCGTCTTCGCGGGAACCCGGCAGGCGCACGAGCTGGACGGTCCCCTCCTGACGTCGTACCGTGACCTCCTCGCGAGCGAGCCGGTGCACGGCCGTGCGCAGATTGCCGTAGAGGCGGTCCACGCCGCGAGGATCCGTCGTCAGCACGAGTGCCCTGTCCCCTCCGGCGAGGAAGTAGCGCACGAGCCGCGTCGCGGCCCCCCTCGGCGTCGCGTAGGGCACCTCGATGCTCTTCACATCCTCGGTCCACTCCTCGTGCGAAGCGAAGCTGGGAGACCAGTCGCTGACGTCCGCCACGAGAAGCACGGCCCTTCTGCCGTCCTCTGCCACGGCGAACCTCAACCGGACGCCGAAACCCTGCATCGCCGCACTGCGCGCGAGGTACGCCCAGTCGAGCGAGGTGTCGTCGAGCATCAGGACGATGCGATCGGCGACCCGCGTCGCGAGCTCGAGGAGGAGACGCACCAGCGCCACGCCGCGCCTCGGGGTGAACGTCACGACAGCGACGTCGAACGCGATCTCGGGAGGGAGGCCCTCGACGAGACCCTGCATCGTGCGCAGGTTCTCGGCGCTCGCCACCTCGGAGGAGACGAGCCGCTTGAGCATCCCCACGGACGGCTCGAGTGCGGTCACGTACCCGACGGCCCCGACGAGCGGCCGCGTGATCAGCCCGGTCGCAGCCCCCACCTCGAGCACCTGGCGCGCGCCGCTCACCTCGGCCAAGAGCGCGTCGACGAGCTCAGGGAAGACACGCTCCTGCCCGAAGTCGATGGCGTAGTTGTCGGCGAGCTTCTCGCGCCGCTCGATGGCCGTCTCGTAGGGCACGCCGAGGCGGCTCAGCTCGACATCGAGCTCCGCGTCTCTCCTCTGGGGCTTGTCAGGCATCCGCGCATCCCGTCGTGGGCCGTCCTATCGTGGGGCCTCCCCGTCGTCCCAGCGTCGTCACCTGCCGATACTCGTGAAAGCCGCCATACCCGGATACGAGGAGGAGCTCGCGAGCTCCTCCTCGATCCTCAGGAGCTGATTGTACTTGGCGACGCGGTCGCTCCGCGCGGGCGCACCCGTCTTGATCTGCCCCGCGTTCACCGCGACGGCGACGTCCGCGATCGTGGTGTCTTCGGTCTCTCCGGAACGGTGCGAGATGACACACGTGTAGCCGGCCGCCTTCGCCATCTCGATGCAGTCGAGCGTCTCGGTGAGCGTCCCGATCTGGTTCAGCTTGATGAGGATGGAGTTGGCCACACCGGTCTCGATGCCCCTGGCGAGCCGCTCGGTGTTCGTGACGAAGAGATCGTCGCCGACGAGCTGGACCCGTTCGCCGACCCGCTCCGTGAGGAGCCGCCAGCCATCCCAGTCCTCTTCGGCCATACCGTCCTCGACCGAGACGATCGGATAGCGCTCCACGAGCCCCTGCCAGAAGTCCACCATCTCCCCGCTCGTGAGCTCGCGACCCTCACCCTCGAGCTTGTACACGCCGTCCTCGTACAGCTCCGTCGTCGCCGGGTCGAGCGCGAGCATGATCTGCTCCCCAGCGGTGTAGCCGGCCGCTTCCACGGCCTCGAGGATGATGCCGATCGCGGCCTCGTTGCTCTCGAGGTCCGGCGCGAAGCCACCCTCGTCCCCCACGCCGGAGGCGAGACCCCGCTCGTGGAGGACACCCTTGAGCGTGTGATACACCTCGGTGCACATCCTGAGGCCCTCGGCGAAGCTGCCCGCGCCGACGGGCATCACCATGAACTCCTGCAGGTCCACGTTGTTGTCCGCGTGCGCACCGCCGTTGAGTATGTTCATCATCGGCACCGGCATGACGTGCGCGTTGGCTCCCCCGATGTACGAGAAGAGCGTGAGGTCGGTCGAGTCGGCGGCCGCCTTCGCCGCGGCGACCGAGACCCCCAGGGTCGCGTTCGCGCCGAGCTTGGACTTGTTCGGGGTGCCGTCCAGCGAGAGGAGGATACCGTCCACGAGACGCTGGTCCGTCACGTCGATACCGATGAGCTCCGGCGCGATGAACTCGTTCACGCTGGTGACGGCCTTCAGCACTCCCTTCCCGCCGTACCGGGCCGAGTCGCTGTCTCTGAGCTCCACGGCCTCGAACGCGCCGGTGGACGCGCCGGACGGCACGGCTGCGCGCCCCCACGAGCCGCAGTCCGTGAGGATCTCCACCTCGACGGTCGGATTCCCCCGTGAGTCCAGGATC
>JAUVQN010000103.1 GCA_030598125.1 Coriobacteriia bacterium
CCATCGCGGGGCTCACGGAGCTGACCGGCCCCGGCGTCGTCGTCGTGATAGATGATGCGGCGGACGTGCCGGCGGGACAGGACCCGAACGCCTGCGTCGTGCACGACTTCGACGTGTCGTCCGTGGTGAACGCACTCTACGTGGGTGGTGCCGAGGCGGTCGCCGTGAATGGGCAACGCCTTGTCGCCGACTCCTCGATCCGGTGCGCGGGCAACACGATCCTCGTCAACGCTCAGCGTGTCGGCGCCCCGTACGAGATCGTCGCAGTCGGGGATCCGAGTGCGCTGCATGACGCCGTCGCGGAGGACACCTCCGCTGGGCTGCTCTTCGACACGTACGTCACGCTGTACGGTCTTCGCGCCACCGTCTCCGAGTCGGCCGAGGTCGTGGTTCCCGCGTTCGAAGGCAGTCTTCGCGTCGAGTACGCGGTCCCCACTGCGGAGGATTCGTCGTGATCATCCTCGTCCTCGCTCTCGCGATAGGGGTCCTCATCGGGTTGGTGACGAACGTCGCCGTCCCCCAGGAGGTACTGACGTACCTCGGCGTCGCCGTACTCGCGGCGCTCGACTCGTGCTTCGGTGGCGTCCGAGCGAGCCTCGAGGGCGACTTCGACGATCGGGTGTTCCTCGTCGGGTTCGTGGCGAACACCCTCGTCGCGGCGCTGATCGTGTTCTTGGGGGACAGCATCGGCGTGCCGGAGCTCTATCTCGCCGCAGTGGTCGCCTTCGGCGTGCGTCTCTTCAACAACCTCGGCGCGATCCGGCACCTGGCGCTCAAGAAGGTCGGCTGGGAGTGACCTCGTGAGGGCCATCAGCAGAGACTCCTTCACGAGACTGAGGGACGAGTCCGTCCGGCGGCTCGAGGCGTCCGAGAAGGCGGCCGAGCGACAGTTGAGGCAGGCACGCCTCCGGTCGAGCCTCCTGGCGGCGTTCCTGCTCGTCGGATTCCTCGTCGTGGCGCAGTGGCGTGGCGCTGAGAGTGCGACGCTCGACCTCGAGAGCCACAGCGATCAGGACCTCGCGATCATCATAGAGGAGCTGACTGCTTCCAACGACGAGCTGCGGGAGGAAGCGGACCGCCTCGAAGCGCAGCTCACGGAGGCGCGAGTCGACGACGCAGGGTTGCAGGAGCTATTGAACGAAGCGGCCCGAGAATTGCAGGGACTCCGCATACTCACGGGGCTGGAGACGGCGTACGGTCCGGGCGTGGTTCTCGAGATCGAGGACCCTGAGGGTGTGCTGCTCGCGCAGGACTACTCGAACGTCGTGAACGAGTTGCGGGCAGCTGGAGCCGAGGCCATGTCGGTCGACGGCAATCGCGTGCGTGTGACCTCAGGCTTTGCGTCGGATGAGGATGGGATCCATATCGACGGTGCGCACATAGGGAAGGACGTCGTGGTCTACGCGATAGGGGAGCCTGAGACGTTGGAGCAGGCGGTCGGGATGCCCGGCGGGCTGCTCCCGACGCTCTCCGCGTTCCCAGGCGTCGGTGTATCGGTTACCCTGCGGGACGACCTGGAAGTGCCGGCTGCGCCAGACGATTTCTTCGGCGCGCGGTCGGCGTCGTGACGTCCGGGCAGGGATCCGCGATGGAGGAGTTGGGCTAGGAGCGGATGAGCGACACGAGTCATATGGGTGGAGCGGGAGACGTCACCGGCGAGCTTTCGTCGGGCGGCTCTGTCGTGCACCAGCCTCCGCGGCCTCGCGCCCGCCGCTCGAACGGCAGCAACGGACGCCGGGGCGGACGTTCGCTGTTCGCGCCGGGCTGGTTCATGGATCTGCCGATCTGGGCGCGCGTCGCGATCGCCGTCACTGTGGCGCTATTGGCGCTTCTCCTGGTAGCCGCACTGGGGGACGTCCTCTTGTCGTGGGGCAGGATCCACCCGCGCGTGAGCGTCGGTGATGTCGGTGTCGGCGGGATGACACAGGTGCGCGCCGTCGAGGTGATGGAGGACGCCTACGCAGACTCGTTCGACCAGACCGTCGTCGTCGAGCACGAGGAGTCGACGTGGGAGTACTCCGCCGGCGATCTCGGCGCCGCTATGCAGTACGAGTCGTGCGCCGAGATCGCGTATTCGGTGGGCCGTACGGGCTCGCTCTGGGATCGGATGAAGACGCGGGTGTCCGTATGGTTCGCCGGCGAGGAGGTGGAGCCCTGCGTCGCGGGCGACCCTGAGCTCGTGCGCACGACCTTCGATGCCATGGCCGCGCAGGTGCTCGTCCTGCCTGTGGACGCGAACGTCACGATCGAAGGGACCGAGGTCGTCTTCCACGAGTCCGCCGTCGGATTCGAGATGGACAGAGAAGTGGCCGAGCGGCAGGTGCTGCAGACCTTCGTGGCAGAGGAGCGCACGCTCGACCTTCCCATGCGACACAGTCCGGTCACCGTGAGCGACGCCGACGCACAGCAGGCGTTCGAGGATGCGAAACTCATGATCGCAGCACCACTGGAGCTCACCTACGAGGACAAGAGCTGGACGATAGAGCCGACCACTCTCGGCGGGTGGATCGGCTTCGAGCAGGTCCCGCCTGAGGCACTCGAGGAGGCCGCGTCCGAGGTCACTCCCTCGCCCGAGGCTTCGGAGGTGGCCACGACCGGTGCCGAGGGTTCCGAGGAGGCGACGAGTCCGGTCCCGGGCCGGATGGTGCTCCACGCCCACGTGATAGCGGAGCCGCTTGCCGAGACGGTCCAGCCGCTCACGGGCGAGGTCGGTCGAGCAGCCAAGGACGCGACGTTCCGCACCGGCGGCGGGACGGTCTCGATCGTGCCGGGCGAGGTGGGGCTGGGGCTCGACGCCGAGGGGCTGGCGCTCACGCTCGACCAGGTGCTTCGTGAGGAAGAGACCGGGAAGCGCACGGCGCTTCTGAGGATGCAGACGATCGAGCCCGACCTCACGACCGAAGAAGCCGAGGCGATGGGCGTCAACGAGCGCATCTCCACGTACACGACGACGTTCAGCTCCGGTAACAGGCCTCGCGTGAACAACATCCAGACGCTCGCGAGAGCGCTCGACGGTACGCTCATCCCGCCGGGAGGGGAGTTCTCCTTCAACGAGGCGGCCGGCCCCCGCACCGCGGACCGCGGCTATCAGGAGGCCGGGACCATCGTCAACGGCCGACTCGTCCCGACGCTGGGCGGCGGCATCTGCCAGGTCGGCACGACGATGTTCAACACCGTCTTCTTCTCCGGGATGCCCGTAGTGGAGCGGCACAACCACTCCTTCTACATCTCGCACTACCCGGCTGGTCGCGACGCGACCATCTCCTGGGGCGGGCCCGACCTGCGGTTCAAGAACGAGACGTCGGCGTGGATGCTCGTGTCCACGTCGTCCGGCTCCGGTTCCGTCACCATCAGCCTCTACGGTACCGACCCGGGCTACGAGGTCGAGTACACGACCGGCTCGTGGAGCGGCGTGAAAGCGCACGGGGTCCAGGAGACGAGCGATCCCAGCCTCCCCGAAGGGACGCGCGTCATCGAGGACGGCGGGGTGGACGGGCGCAGCATCAAGGTCACGCGGAAGGTCACGAAGGACGGCCAGCTCGTCCGGGAGGACACCTTCAGCTCGCGGTATGGTCCCAAGACGGAGATCGTCAGGGTGGGTACGAAACCGGCGCCTACCGTCGAGGCCACGGCCTCCGCGGCGGCGACGACCACGCCGTGACGCCGGGATTCCGAGGGTCTGCCTGCTCGCGCGGGCGGGGAGGGGTGGACGCATGTTCCAGCCGGAGTACGAGGCGATGCCCCGCACCGAGCTCGAGGCGCTCCAGCTCGAGAGGCTGAAGGGGACGCTCGAGCGCGTCTACGAGCACGTCCCCCTCTACCGCTCGAAGTTCGACGACGCTGGCTTCGACCCGGCCGCGCTCGGGTCCCTGGACGATCTCGCGAGCGTGCCGTTCACGGTGAAGGACGACCTCAGGTCCGCGTACCCCTATGGCATGTTCGCGGTGCCCATGCGGGACATCGTGCGAGTGCACAGCTCATCGGGAACCACAGGGCACGTCACCGTCGTGGGCTACACCGCGGGCGATGTGAGCAGGTGGGCCGACCTCATGGCACGAACGCTCGCGTGCGCGGGCGCTACGCCGGACGACGTCGTGCAGGTGAGCTATGGGTACGGTCTCTTCACCGGCGGCCTCGGCGTGCACTACGGCTCCGAGCGGCTCGGTTGCGTGACGATACCCATCTCGGGCGGCAACACGAAGCGCCAGATCCAAGTCATGAAGGACTTCGGCGCGACCGTTCTCGCGTCCACTCCGTCCTACGCGCTCTATCTCGCGGAGGTCGGCGCGGAGATGGGCATCGACATCCGCGAGCTCCCACTCAGAGCAGGGGTGTTCGGCGCGGAGCCCTGGAGCGACAACATGCGCAAGGAACTCGAGGCGGCGCTCGGGCTCACCGCGATCGACATCTACGGTCTCTCCGAGGTGCTCGGGCCCGGGGTCTCGAGCGAGTGTCTCGAGCAGCACGGTCTGCACGTGATGGAGGACCATTTCATCGTCGAGGTGCTGGACCCAGAGACGCTCGTGCCCGTGCCCGACGGGGAGATGGGCGAGCTCGTCTTCACCACGATCACGAAGGAGGGCATCTCGGTGATCCGCTATCGGACCCGGGACATCTCGCGAATCATCCCCGAGGAATGCCCGTGCGGCCGGACGTTCCGACGCATGGAACGTGTATCAGGGCGCTCCGACGACATGCTGATCGTGCGGGGCGTGAACGTCTTCCCCAGTCAGATCGAACAGGTGCTGACCGGGGTCGAAGGCGTCGCGCCGCACTACCAGATCGTCCTCGACAGGGAGGGGACTTTGGATACCGTGGAGGTCCACGTCGAGGTGACGCCCGATTTCGCGTTCGACGAGATACGGGCGCTCGAGGCCCTCCAGGCCAAGGTGCGTCAGGAGATAGAGTCCGCTCTCGCCATCAGCATCGCGGTGAGACTCGTGGAGCCCAAGTCGATCCAGCGCAGCCAAGGCA
>JAUVQN010000112.1 GCA_030598125.1 Coriobacteriia bacterium
AGCGCCGCTCTACGGCGGTTCTCTTCTGAAGGAGGCGCGGAAGTTCCTGGCGAAACACCAGGCGGCGCTCGAGAAGGTGCCGGTCGCGCTCTTCGTGCTCGGGCCCACGTCGGGGCTGGACGATCTCGAGACCTCGCGTGCCGAGCTCGACGGCGCACTGGAGAAGCTCGCGTGGTTCGATCCGGTCACGAAGGACGTGTTCGTCGGCGCGTACGATCCCGACAAGCTCCGCTTCCCCGACTCCAAGATGGCGGCTCGGCCCACGAGTCCGCTGTACGACATGGAGGCGCGCGACGACCGCGACTGGGATGCCATACGCGCGTGGGCGGACAGCCTGCCGGACGTGCTGGGACTCGAGACCCCGGCCCGCTAGGCTCCGACGTCGTGCGTGGCCAGGAGGTCGGGCCGCTCGGCTCTGATGTGTTCGGCGAGCAAGCGGTCGTGCTCGCCGATGTGATCCGAGAGCCAATCGCGCAGGAACATGGCGAGGCTGATCGAGATGGTGTACTCACCGGAGCGGTACTTCTCCGCCATCTCGTCGGTGCGGCGCTCCAGGTTCTCGTGCAGCTGGTGGTGGGAGTCGAGCCCCGGGTACTCGACCTCGGCCATGAGCGCCTCTTCGTCGCGGAAGTGCTCGGCCGCGAATCGCTGCAGCTCGTCGATCACGCCGTCGAGCATCTCGGCGTCACGTCCGTCCACGATGGCGCCGTGGAGCTCGTCCAGCATGCCGAAGAGCCGCTGGTGCTGGGCGTCGATCGTGGGCTTCCCGGTCGCCAGTCTGGGGTCCCATCGTGCGAACGTCATGTGCGCACCTCCCGCGCGGATGCTGTCTTGGGTGCTTCGGTAGGGTCGAGCACCGGCTGAAGCGCGTCCCGACGGACGGCAATCCCGGAGATACTGCCCGGGGCCCTCGTGCGCTTACCAGTCGAGCAGGCGACGCTCCCCGGTGAGCGAGCGCACGTGCGTCGCGTCCTGCACGACCTCGAGACACCCGCGATACGTGCCGTCGGCGTCGCGCAGCGCGTAGTAGCGGATATGGGCGAAGCGGCCACTGAGCTCGATCCAGAATTCCGCTTCGTCCTGGCTGCCGGCTTTGAACTCGGCCAGGATCGCCTCGACCTTGTCCACGCTCTTCGGCGGGTGGCAGTTGCGCACCTCGCGCCCGATCACCGCCGGGCTGCGAGGGAAGACGCGCTCGCCCTCGGAGTAGAAGAGGACACGGTCGTCCTCGTCCACGTACGTGAGGTCGAACGGGATCGTCTGGAAGAGGATGTCGAGCTGCTCGAGTGAGAGTCGGCCTGTCGTCAGCGGGAACGTAGCGGTCCCATCGGGTGCCTCTGAGGCCGCTCCAGCCTTCGAGGTCGCATCCGTCCCCCACGCCGGCGGCGTCTCGATCCACGCGTAGCCGATCTCGGCGTCGCCCGCGGCGATCGCGGCCCACTCCTCGTCGCTCACTACCTGCAGCGCGGTGGGGAAGAGGATCTTCTCCTCCTTGTAGACCATGTCCTCGACCATGCCGAGGGTCTCGAGGAGCTCGGCCGACAGCGCCCCCACCGCGTCGTCTTCGGCATCGCCGGCTGACGCGACGGCTGCACGAGCCTCCTTCAGTCTCGCCCGGATGTCGTCGTCGAGGCCCCACATCACCTTCGTCGGCCCTTCGACACCACGTGTCTCGAGTACGGGGAAGAGCTGGTTCTCCTTGCGCGTGTAGTGGACGTCGATCCCACCCAGCCGTTCGAGTTCTCGGTCGAGGTCGTCGAGCGCGGCAGCGCGGGCGGCCTCGTCGCCGGCGCTGTCGAGTCCGTCGAGCGCGCGGCGGGCCGCCGTGACGATCTCGCCGGCGGCCTCGTTCTCGCTCAGGTACGCCGCGATCGGGTGGCCATCCTCGACGTGCACGTCCGGCTCCTCCTCGAGCGTCTCCTTGAAGACCGAGACGTGGACGTCGCAGAGAGTCTGCACCTCCTCGGGCGGCATCCCCTCGGCAATGAGCGCCTGCTCCATCGCGGCGATCTCGGCGGAGTCCACCTCAGCGGAGATCGCGTCGAACTCCGCCTTCACGTCGTCGACCGAGGCGCCATCGTGCAGACGGCGGATGATGCTCTTGAGCGACTCCTGTCTGCGCTCCCGTTCGGGGTCGTCGACCGGTGCCGCGCCGCCCCCGGCCTCTTCCGATGCGATCTCGTGTTGCGCGATCTGCGTCCGGATGTCGTCGAGGAGCCGCTCGACGGACACGCCTGCCAGGGATGCGGCGGCCTCCAAGGTCGCAGCGCGCGCGACGGTCTCGTACAGCACAGGGTTCCGAAGCTTCTTGAACTCGGGAGCGTAGTCGACGAGCCAGTCGCCGAGGTATGGGTATGCCTCGATCAGGTCGCGGATCTTGGTCTCTTCGCTGACGGTCATCGCGTCCTCCATGATCGGAGCCGGTGTCGAATAGATACCCGTACTCGGCCTTGGTGTCTTTGACCCCGGTCAAGACGAGTGCCATCGCGGTCGCGTACCCTTGACGGCACGCGGTGCCTCGCCCATCGGCGGCTCCCTGCTCGCCCGGGCGTCTCACGCGGAGGTGACGATGCGGCACGGCATGAGATACGTCCTGCTCGCGTGCGGCTGGGTCTTCCTCGGCCTCGGCGTCATCGGCCTGTTCCTGCCCGTGCTGCCTACCACGCCGTTCGTGCTCCTCGCTGCGGCGTGCTTCTTCCGTAGTTCCGAACGCATCCACAGCTGGCTCGTGAGTCACCCGAGATTCGGCCCGCAGATCACCGACTACCTCGAGGGCAAGGGTCTCCGCCGCAACACGAAGGTCGTCGCGCTCCTGACGCTCTGGATCAGCGTCACCGCCTCGGTCGTGCTCTTCATCCCGCACGTCGCCGCCGATGCGATCGTGCTCGTCATCGCCGCAGGCGTCACCGTGTACATCCTCAGGCTGCCGACGCAGGCGGTCGTCGAGGGGACGGAGGAGCGCGCGTAGCCCGAGCGACGAGAGAAGCGGCCCGGGACGCCCGGACCGCTTCTCGAACCTCACGCGTACGCAGGAGGTCGTCTCTCTCGTCGCCCCTACGGGGTCTGGATGATCCGGCCTTCGCCTCCTTCGGGGTAGTCCGCCGCGGTGATGACACCACCGAGACCGTTCACGATGTAGTCCGCGAGCGCCTGCTGGTACGTGGCGCCGAGCGTCGTGAAGGGCGCGCCGTCGTACGGATACTGGTCGCCGCCCTTCGCGAGGAAGTCGATCGTCGCCACTGTCAGGTCGGCTCCGGGCTGCACGACACCGCCGCTCACAATCACGGTCGAGTCGTCGAGCACGACCTCCTGCACGCGAGTGCCATACGTGATCACATCGCCGGTTGGGATGTCGATGAGCATCGGCGTCCCGCTCGCGTCGAACTCGAACGTGAAGCCCGCGATCTGTGCGAAGCGGCCCGTCCCGCCATCGTCCGCCGCGGGGGGGTCGATTCTTGAGACCGCGTTCTCGAGGATGTCCTTGAACTGACTCCTCGGGATGTTCTCGAGCACGCAGACGAAGTTCGCGAACGGCACCATCGAGTAGGTGTCGAGCTCGCTGATATCGCCCGCCGGGATGATGCTGTCGTTCCTGATCCCGCCGCCGTTCTGCAGCGCGAGGTCCGGCACCGCGACGCCGTAGCTCGGCGCGAGCTGGGTCGCCTGCCAGAGCAGCGAGTCGGCGATCAGGTTTCCTTCGTTCGTTTCCGTGGAGCGCACGCTGGTCCGGAGCCCGTCGAGGTCCACTTCGCTCGTCGCGAGGATGTTGTCCGCGAGGGCCGCGAGGGCCGCGGTGACTGGGTCGGTCACGAGCGCCTTCATCTCGGGGTCGAGCATGACGGCGTCGGGATTGTCGCCGCCGGCGACCCGCATGGGACCGCTGTCGGCGCCGGTGCGTACGACGTCGCCGTCCTTGTCGAAGCCGACTGCGAGTCTGCCGACGTAGCTGTAGTTGCCCGCAGTGGTGACGACCGGCACGGGCGTGCCGTCCATGTCCGTCGCCCACATGGGGTATGGACCGTAGATGACGGACTCGTCACCGGGGATGAGCAGGTCACCGGGGTTGGCGAGCACTTCGTCGCCTCCGCCGGCGACCACCACGTCGATGCCGTCCAGTTCCGCGGCCAGCGCGATGTCGCCGTCGATGTCCTGCAGATGGCTGATGAACACGATCTTGTCGATACCCATCGACTCGAGCCAGTCCACCTCCGCCTGCACGGCGCCGGCGACGTCCTGGTCCACCACGACATCGCGCGGGCTCGAGATGAACGGCAGGTTGGGCGTCGTCGCACCCACGATGCCGATATGCTCGCCGCGCTCCTTCACGACCGCGCTCGCGGCGATCCGGTCGTCGTCGGCAAGCGCCTGGAGCCGCGGCTCGGCCGAGACGTCCAGGTTCGCGCTCAGGTACGGGGGGATCGTCCGCTCGTAGCCCTCGATGAAGTCCGCGAGGACGTCGGGGCCGAAGTCGAAGTCGTGGTTGCCGATCGCGACCGCGTCGTAGCCGAT
>JAUVQN010000097.1 GCA_030598125.1 Coriobacteriia bacterium
CTCCACGGCGCCCTCGCGTTCGTTCCCGGCCGCTTCGTCGAAGTCGGCCAGCCGGTAGCTGCGCTTGATCTTGCCCTGATCCGAGGCGAAGGGACCCGTCCCCATCGAGTAGACGCGTATGAGCGGCGTCGCCATGTCCGGCGCGGCCTCGTGCAGGTTGCGGAACTCCTTGTTCACCTGCTTGAGTCCGTCCACGATGACCTCGCGGTACCGGTCGGCGAGCGCTCGGGCGTCCGTCTCGCTGAGGTCCGTGCTCCTGTGCTCGAGATGCACGAGAAGGCGTTGCGAGTAGGACGTGTCGTCCACGGCCGCGCCGATCTTGTGTCCGGCGATCTCGTTCGCGCCGGCGACGTCGAGCGCGCTCGTGACGGACTCCGGATAGACGTTCACGCCGGCCAGCATCACCGTCCCGTCGCTCCTGCCGGAGCAGTAGAAGAGCGGCATGCGCCACAGGTCGCCGGCGGTGTAGCCTCGGTCCTCGAGCATGCCGGCGACGTCGTAGCCGAAGTCGGCGAGCACATCCATCACGTGATCGAATGCCAGGACACCCCCGCGGTCGTGGATGTTGTAGCGCACCAGCGGGATGCCCGACCTGACGGTGAAGATGAGCTCGCGGTCGACTTCCTCGATATAGACGCCCGACGGGCTGTACTGGAAGAGGTTCGGGACCTCGCCGCCGAAGAGCCCCTCGCGGAGCTGGTCGTCCTGCTCGGCCAGCTTGCGGATGAGCACGGTGAGCGGATACTCCCGGCCCACGGTCATCCCGATGTCCGCGGCTCCGTAGCCGCCGGAGATCGCGAGCAGATCCTTCTCTGTGTCGACGCCGATGATGTCGCCGACGGCAGCGCGCCAGTGCTCCGTGTATCCCTCGCCGCCGAGGCCGACCTTGACGTTGAAGACCCGCCAGTCGATGCCACGCTCCACGCCCGTGTCCAGGACGTGCTTGACGAAGGGCGGGTAGCCCACGATGACCGTCTGGAAGAAGCTCGGGGAGATGTCCTCGACTATCTCGAGGATCTCTTCGAGGTCGTTGCCGGGAGACATGATGGTGAGCGGGTACTTGCCGGTCGCGGCGACCTGCCTCAACGCCTGTGCCATCTTCTCGCCGCTCGTCCAGGTCCCGAGCGCGAGGCCCATGATCACGAGCGTGGACACCTGGTCTATGTGGTAGAACTGCCGGAACGCGTACTCGAGGTACTGAGGGAAGAGCTCGTCCTCCTCCGGCGTCCTGAACCAGTAGTGCGTGCCGCCGGAGTGCCCGGAGCTCTTCTCGACCGTGTAGCCGCCGTGGAAGACGCCGTCGATGGTGAGCTCTTCCAGGAGGAAGCGCTCGATGTAGCTCTTCTTGTCGAGCACCGGGAGCCCTGGCAGGTCCTCGTGGGTCAGGCGCCGGCCGGGGTCGACCCCGTGCTCTCTCAGGATGGTCGGGTATGCGATCGTCCGTGTGGAGGCGACCTCGAGCACGTCGTCGACCTTCCGCAGTCCGCCCTTCGCATGCACGGAGGACGGCGCCCGGGACATGAACATCCGCATGAGCCCCGGGCTCTTCATCACGATCCTCTGCATCGACACCGCGCGCCCCTTTCCATACCGTGAGCGACCACGCGGCCGGCACGGATCGAGTCGGTCTACGGTATGGTACGTCGTTCGAGGGGGAGTGCGCTGGCGAGTGCAGAAGGTCGGGGTCGGCGGCGTGGCGCCGCCTCACGCGGACGCTGCCCGATCCGCATCGACGAAGACGGTATGGAGCGTGGACCCCGACCCCGGCTCGAGCCTCTCGGGAAGCCGGTCGGTGAAGCGCGAGCCCTCACCGATGGAGGACTCCACCGCGATCTCGCCTCCCAGCATGGCGGCGAGGCCTCGGCTGATGGGTAGTCCGAGGCCCGTCCCCTTGAGCTTGCTGCCGCTGCCCGGCACGATCTGTTCGAACTCTCTGAAGACGTCGTCGAGACGCCCCTCGGGGAGACCGACGCCCGTGTCCGCGACGACGAAGACGACCGTGCCGCCGGGTTCTCGATGTGCGGAGAGCCTCACCGTGCCGCGATCGGTGAACTTGACGGCGTTGCTCACCAGGTTGAGGAGGATCTGCTCGAGGCGGAACTGGTCGGTGTTGAGCTCCAGGGACGTCTTCGGTGGCTCGAGCCTGAGCTCGATCCCTTTGTCGTCGGCGAGAGGCCGCGTCTTCGCGGCTACCGACTCGATCACGTCCCCCGCGTCCGTCCCGGCGAGCTCCACCCTCAGCTTGCCCGCCTCGATCTTGGCGAGGTCGAGCACGTCGTTGATGAGCAGCAACAGGTGCTTCGCCGAACCGTACGCCATGTCGAGCTGACGCTTCTGCTCTTCGTTGAGGTCCCCCGCCATGCCCTCGAGGACCACGCCCGTGAACCCGATGATCGAGTTCAGCGGCGTCCTGAGCTCGTGGCTCATGTTCGCGAGGAACGCGCTCTTGGCCTTCGTCGCCTCCGAGAGCTGTTCGTTGAGCTCGATGAGCTCCTCCCGACGCGAATCGGCCCGAGCCCTGGATCTCTCGAGGTCGGCGACGTGCTCCTCGAGGTCGCGGTTGAGCTCCACCAGGCGGGCCTGGGTCCGTCTCAGCTCCGTCACGTCCGTGAGCAGCACGAGGGAGCCGGCCGCCCGGTGGTTCCGGTCCCGTATCCTGATCACGCGGCCCCAGTACGCGTGCTCGCCACGGGAGAACTCGAACTCGCAATAGCTCTCGAAGCCCCTCGGATGGAGCGCCGCGACCGGCAGCACGCGTGCCAGATCCTGTCCCTGCTGGATCTCGGGCATCAGACGCTCGGTCGCAGGGTTGATGGTCGCGACCACGTTGTGGCGGTTCGTCACGATCGCCGCGTCCGCCATCGTCCGGAACGCCTCGCCCGCGGCGACCGGTATCACGTCTGCGAGGCCGGTGCGGAGCGCCTGGTACGCGAGGACCAGGTTGAGGATCGGGAAGAGGACCGGCGAGAGGTTCACCGGCACGTCGAGGCCGGTCGCGTGGCGCGTCGTCCAGAGGAGGCCGCCCAGCGTCGGGAGCATCGCGGCCGCGAGCAGCACCATCGCCCGGCGCCGGCCCGTGCGCGTACGCGTGCGCCACTCGCTGGAGACGAGCAGGTAGATGCCCGCGAGCACCAGCACGAACGTCATGATCTGGTGCGGCGGCGCGAGTGGACCGTACGTCGTTTCCGCACCGAGATGCGTCTGGTTCACGAACGCCGTGTGCCACGGGTTCGTGATCGCCACGGTGATCGTGTAGATCATGGGCACGTGGACGAGAAGCAGGCGCCAGCCCGTCGTCCACCACGTCTTGCCGGCGTGCTCGGCCGCGAAGAGGAACCAGTACGTGGGAGCGCCGGCTATGCCGAACGTGATCATGACGAAGAGCCAGTACTCGATGGTCGCGGTGCCCGCGACTCCCGGCTCGAGTTCGGGGGCGAGGATGAGCTGAAGGGCGTAGGCGAGCGCCCACGCAGTCGTCGAGGCGTTGAGCAGGATGAAGAAGACGGTCCCGCGCGAGCGGGTACGAGGGATGAATGCGGCGGCCAGGACCAGCAGCGCGCTCAGAAAAGCCGCGCTGAGCGGCCACAGAGCGACTACCGGTATCGACATCGCCCCGACCCCCAGTCCCTCGACGCGGAAGACTCTCTCCAGATGCATCGGCAGGAACCGCCTCCACAGATACCCGAAACCCAGTCGCTGGTCAGGCGCCTTCCGCCGAGCGGTCTCGCCGGTCGGGGCGGTCGTGGCGCAGCTCGGGTCTGTCGCGGGGACGGTTGGACACGGCGCTCGCTCGGGTAGAACTCATCTGAAGGCCGCCGATCATCCGGGGTGAGGCCCATGCGCGTCCGAGAGAACCGGCTCGCAGCATCCGCGATCGTCGCGCTCATGCTAGCGCTCGCGCTCGTGTTCGCCAGCGGGTGCACTAGCGACAGCGAGCAGGAGTCCGACGCCGCCGCCGCGGAACAGGGCGGTGACGAGGGGGCGACCGCGGAGGACGAGGACGTCGGCGGATCCGGGGACGATGGCTCGAGTGCCGTCGAAGCGGGGACCCTGAGCTGGGTGGATATCGAGCTGACCGACGTGAAGACCGGCGAGACCTTCCGCGTGAGCGACTTCTCCGGGGAGCAGGTGCTCGTCGAGAGCTTCGCCGTCTGGTGACCCACGTGCCTCAAGCAGCTCCAGAACATGACGGAGCTGCAGGGCGAGGATCAAGGTGTGATCCTGGTGGCACTGAACACGGACCCGAACGAAGACGATTCGGTCGTCCTCGAGCACGTCGAACGATACGGGCTGGAGGGCAGGTTCGCCGTAGCTCCGCAGGAGATGACGGACATGCTCGTGGAAGAGTACGGCGCGGACATCGTGTCGGTCCCCACGGCTCCCGTGGTCCTGGTCTCGCCCGATCAGACCTCGGCCCGGCTCCTGCCGCGAGGGCTCAAGTCCGTGGACGAGATCCAGGCCGAGCTCGCGGCCGACGGATAGCCGCCCGTGTTCCTCGACCTGATAGACAACATCGCGACGAGCTTCGCGCTCGGCGTGGCCACGGCGGTCACGGCCTTCTGCGTGATCGTGCTCTACCCGGCGTTCCTCGCCCGGCTGGCCCGCCAGGTCTCGGACGACCCCGACAGTCGCGAGAGCCGGAGGATACTCGGTCTCTTCGGCGTGCTCGTGACGGCAGGCGTGATCGCGTTCATGGCGTTCGTCGGCTTCCTCTTCACCTACGTCCTCGAGGAGCCGATCGGGCGGGTGATCCAGATCGTGTCGCCGATCGCGTTCGCGGTGCTCTTCTTCATCGGGATCGCGCTCATGTTCAACATCAAGTTCAGCCGGCAGGTGCGGCCTCTCAGGATCGGGAACCCGTACGTCTCCGCGTTCATCTACGGCTTCTTCTTCGGGGCGATCGTGATCCCGTGCAATCCGGGCTTCATCGCGCTCGCGTTCGCGCGGGCGTCGACCGTGCCGGTCGGGCAGAGGATGCTCAGCTTCATCGCGTTCGGCGTGGGCATAGGAGCCCCGCTGCTCGTCTTCTCGCTCATCTCGAGGGCCAACAGCCGCTGGACGATCAACTTCCTCGTGGACCACAAGCGCACGATCAACCTCGTCGCGGGCGCCATCATGTCGGCGGTCGCGGCCTACTACTTGCTCTTCGTGTTCAGAGTGCAGGACAGCATAGCGGCACTCTTCTCATGAGGAGCCGAAGAGACCGGCGAACGAGCACTCGCGAAGGAGCTGGTGACGATGCGAAGCATCCCCGCGATCGCCGCGGTGCTGGCGATAGCGCTCGTGAGCGCGACCGCGCTCGCAGCATGTACGAGCGGCGAAGGGGCCGACGAACAGGATGGTGAGGAGGCTGCTTCGGAAGTGACTCCCGACCAGGAGGCGGTCTTCCGGAACGTGGGGCTCACGACCGACGTCGAGCAGCACTCGATCGATCTCGACCAGGTGCTGGGCGGCGGACCGGCGAAGGACGGTATCCCGGCGCTC
>JAUVQN010000121.1 GCA_030598125.1 Coriobacteriia bacterium
CCGGCCGAGCTGACGATCAGCCTCATCGAAGGGCGGCCGGATATCCTCTACGACCTGCCGCAGGCCCAGCGGGACAAGGCTCGCGCCCGCCTCGAGCGGATGGGCGTCCGCGTCATGACCGACTCGCAGCTCTCACGCATCGAGGCCGCACAGGCTCATCTCGTGAACGGCGACGTCGTCCCCGCCCCGGTGCTCGTGTGGTGCGGTGGCGCCAAGGCCGACCCGCACGCGGCGGGCTGGGGGTTCGAGGTCGACCCCTCCGGGCGCCTGGTCGTCGACGACAGGCTGAGAGCGGAAGGGTACGAGGACGTGTACGTCATCGGCGACGTGTCGGGAGCTCGGCACCCGGAGACCGGCCGAGCACTGCCCATGCTCGCGCAGATCGCCATCCAGCAGGGACCGGCGACAGCGGACAATCTCCATCGCGAGGCGACCGGCGGCGAGCCCGAAACGTTCGATCCGCACATCCGCGGCGAGTTCGTGAGCATCGGGCCGACGTGGGGCGTCGGCGTGATGTACGGCATGAAGCTCACCGGGATCCCCGCGATCGTCATGAAACGGATCACGTACATGAAGTACTGGTTCCAGGTCGGCGGCGTGAAGCTCCTGTGGCGACGCACGCGCGAGATGCTCGCGATGCAGCGCTAACCGGTCCGTCGTCTCCCGATCCGCGAGTCCCCGCAGGAAGGGTCTCGCGCACGCCTGGCGAATAGAGCACGGCGTGGGCCCGGGGGAGCACGCGAGCCCACACGCGACTGCCGGGCCCGCGAGCGGATGGACGACGTGGACGACGACGACCGGTCGCACCGGAGGGACCAGCCGAGCGACTGCACCTATCTCGAGGGCTGTCCGATCTTCGCTCGCATCGAGAGCCACGAGCTGCGGACGATGTGGATCCTCGAGTACTGCAGGGGCGGGAGATACTCGGAGTGCGCACGCCTGAAGCTCAAGAAGCAGGGACGCACCGTACCCCTGGACCTCCTCCCAGACGGCTCGACCGTCGGCGAGTGACCGGCGAGTCGCGATCGATCCCGCGCGCTCCTGACGGACGGCACTCCGGCTGACCACGCTGGCCTTCCCTTTGCATGCCTTTACTCAGCGCATCGACCGACCTAACATTGCCCACTGGAGTACACCCGCGCGCCGTCCGGGCGTGCGAGCTTCGGCGCATCCGAAAGGGGCCACCATGAGGAGAGTCCTCACCGCTCTACTCGTCTCCACTCTCGTCCTCGCCCTGGGGGCCGGTCCCGCGGCGGCGTTCTGGGCCGACTACTTCGAGAAGGACGCCTCGGGCAACGCCATCTACGAAGAGATGGTGATCGGACCGACGGCGGCTTACAGCGAGGACTACGACGGTACGAAGGACCGCACGATCGTCGCGTACCAGGGTCCGGACCTGGCAGCGTACGTGATGTGGTACGGGCACTCGACCACGAACGCCGGCTGGCACGGACCGTACAAGGTCGGCGACAACCCGCTCTGGGAGGACCCCTTCAACGGCGATCTCCACGGCGGTCCCGCGCTCTACGTCGACGAGGAGCAGGACCGGCTGCACGTCTTCTGGGGCAGTCACGGATCTCCTCAGAAGCACGCGTACACGGACCTCGGAGGACAGCTGTCGAAGTGGACGGAGCGCCCCGCGGCGGCCGACTACGCGACGTACCCGCAGCCCATCTCGATGACGCCCACGCGGACCGCGCTCTTCTACCGCGGTGGTGTCGAGTCATGGGTGTTCAAGGCTGTGGACAGCGACAGCGTCTACAACATTCGCAACGCGAGCGAGCAGCCCGTCCTCAATACCGGCTGGCGCTTCTACACGAGCTTCGCCGAGGGCGGCACGGTCACCACGCCGACCGTCCACAGCGCCTTCATCCGGAGTACGAGCTCGAGCCCGTTCGATCGCTACGACATCTTCTACAAGCAGGCCACGACCTCCACCGTGTTCAACGACCCGCCCGGGACGAACACGTGGCAGTCGCTCGAACCGACGACCGTGCCCTCGAACGCGAGCCCGACACTGCTCGAGGAGAAGGGCTGCCTCGTCTACGACTCCAACGGCAGTACGTCCGTGAACCAGGTGGTCGTGAAGGACGACGGCAACGGCGCGCCGTGCATCCTCTTCCTCGCCGGACATCCTCCGAGCTCGTTCAGGTGGAAGTTCGCCCGCTGGGACGGGTCTGACTGGAAGATCACCGACATCACCGACACCGACCACTTCTTCGACGCAGGCACCTTCGACGTCCAGTGGAACGGCGACGTCCACGCCTACGTGACCGCACGCGGCTCGACGGGAGACGCCGATACCCCCTACTCGGATCGCGGCGGGAACATCGAGAAGTGGGTGCTCAAGAGCGGCGCCACGAAGTGGTCGCGAGAGCGCACGGTGATGCCCGACCGCGTCGCACCCACGCTCTACAACGATCCCCAGATCGTCGGCGGCCCGGACGGCTTCGACCCGGACGCCAACCTCGTCTTCTGCGAATGGGACAACGAGGGCACCAACTTCATCCGGAAGGTCTTCCTCTATGGGAACGGGAAGTTCGCGCAGAAGGAGTTCTTCCCCGAGGTCTCACGGCTCGAGGGCCCCACGAGGATCCAGACAGCGGTCGCGGTGTCCCAGGAGATGTACGCGGGACCCCCGCGGCGCGTGAACACGCCGGACGTGACGGGCGGCCGCTTCGTCGTGCTGGCCACCGCGCGTGAGTTCCCGGATGCGCTCGCCGGCGCACCGCTCGCCGACGCGCTCGGCTGCCCTCTCCTCATCACGGAGCCCGGGTATCTGCCCGACGACATCGCCGAGGAGATCCAGCGTCTGCAGACGACCCACGTCGTCGTGCTCGGTGGGCCGGGGGCCGTCTCCGGCGCCGTCTGGGACGATCTCGTCCTGAAGGCAGGCATCGGCCGGGCCGAGGGACGACGGGTACGGATAGGCGGCACGGACCGCTACGACACCGCGCGGCTCATCGCCGACGAGTTCGCGGGCATCATGGACTACCGGGACCGCGAGATCGACACGGTGGCACTCGCGACCGGCGAGGACTTCCCGGACGCGCTCTCGGTGTCGGGACTCGCCGCGGCGCGCGGCTATCCGATCCTCCTGTCGCGCGTGTCCTTGCTTCCGCCCGCGACGGTGGAGGCCTTCGACGCACTCGCTCCGTCCGAGACGCTCGTCGTCGGGGGCGAGGGCGTGATCGACGCGAGCGTCGAGCAGCAGGTACCGGGACCGCTGCGTCTCGCTGGCACCGATCGCTACGGCACCGCCGCCGCGGTGGCGCGCGAGGGATTCCAGCGCGGACTCACGATCGAGCGCTTCGCCGTCGCGACCGGCCTCGACTTCCCCGACGCACTGGCCGGAGGCGTCCTCGCGGCTCGCAAGGAAGGCACGCTGCTGCTGACGCGAGGGACCGAGGGAGAGGTCAGCGCGGTCACGCGCGACTTCATCGAGGCGGAGGCGTGGAACGTCCTCGACGCCTACGTGCTCGGCGGCGAAGGCGCCATCACGCCGGGAGCCGCCACCGACCTCGAAGAGCTTCTCTACCTGCGCCAGTCGAACTGACCGGGGGCCGTGAGCGATCGCTGAGAACAAGCGCTGGCGCATCTGGTTCGGCGTGGGCCTCGTCGCCCTCTCGCTGGCTCTCTTCGCGCTGCACTACGCCGTCTTCCAGGACCCCCACCATCTGGCCATCTTCACGCTGCACGACCTGGCGTTCCTGCCGATCGAAGTGCTTATCGTGACGATGGTCATCCACGAGCTCATCGAGCACCGGCAGAAACGCTCCATGCTCGAGAAGCTGAACATGGTGATCGGCGCCTTCTTCAGCGAGGCGGGCGGGGAGTTGCTCGAGCGCATGACCGAGTTCGACCCGGATCGCGAGGAGATCTCGAGAGACCTGATCCCCACAGCCGACTGGACGGACGCGGACTTCGCGAAGGCGACCAAGCGCGCCGTCGCCTCCGCGGGCAACATGGACGCGCGCCTCGGCGACATCACAGGGCTCACCGACTTCCTCGTGGGCAAACGCGACTTCTTCCTGCGGCTTCTGGAGAACCCGAACGTGCTCGAGCACGAGCAGTTCACGGATCTGCTCTGGGCGGTGTTCCACCTCACCGAGGAGCTCTCGCACCGCGAGGACCTCTCCACGCTCTCCGAGCACGACCTCGAACACCTCTCCGGCGACCTGCGGCGGGCCTACGCGCTGCTCACCGCACAGTGGCTCTCGTACCTCAAGCACCTGAAGAAGTCGTATCCG
>JAUVQN010000134.1 GCA_030598125.1 Coriobacteriia bacterium
CGGGCCTCCGTGGCGCTGCTCACGATCGTTCCCGCTGCCGAAGATGGCAACGGGGAGGGCGCCCCCTCAGCGACGCTGTCTCAGGCGCCGGCCTTCTTCCCGCTGCTCGGGGTCGTCTTCGGGCTGCTCGGAGTCGGGATCCTGGGGCTGGCGCAGGCAGTCGGGGTGGACGTGGGGGCCAACGGCACGCTCTTGGGGGCGGGCGTGGTGGGTGTGTGGGCTGGGATGTCGGGGTTCCTGCACTGGGACGGCGTGGCGGACACGGCGGACGGCATCGCGGTGCGAGGGGCGCCGGAGCGACGGCTGGCGGCGATGGCGGACCCGCGAGTCGGGGCTGTGGGCGTGGCGGCGGTCGTGCTGCTTGCGCTCGTCCAGGCAGGAGCGATCGCGGCTCTCGTGGAGAAGGGCGCCCTGTGGGCCGTGTTGGTGGCGCCGGTGTACGGTCGGGCCGCCGCCAGCGGTGCGGTCTGGACCCTGCCCCCGGCGCGAGCGGACGGTCTGGCCGCGTCGGTGTCGGGGCGGCCGTTCTTCTCCGAGGTGGCATGGGTGTCGATCACCCTCGTCGGTGTGACCGCGTGGGCGATCGTGGCTGCGACCTGGTCGACGTCGGCCGGCGTCGCCCTGGGTGCGATCGCAGCCGTGGCGCTCGGGCTCGTGACCGCCTTCGTCGTGCCGCGGGCGCTCGCCCGGCTCTTCGGCGGGACGACCGGGGACATCCTGGGAGCATCGGTGCTTCTCGTGGAGGCGACGGTGCTCGCCGTGGCCGCGCTGGGCGCGTAGGGGGTCCCCGTATGCGACTGCTGATCGCGCGACACCCGGAGACCGTCGCGAACGCCGAGGGTCGCTTCCTCGGTGCGATGGATGCTCCATTGAGCGTCCTGGGCAGGGAGCAGGCCGTCGGACTGCGGTCTCGGATCGTGGAGTGGCGTCCCGGCGTCGTCGTTTCGAGTCCGGCGGGGCGTGCTCTGAGGGTCGCGACGTCCGTCGCACGCGGATGCGGGTCCGCGCTCGTCGTGGACGCGAGGGTCGCGGAGATCGGACTGGGCGCCGTGGAGGGCCTGACGCACGAGCAGGCACTCGCGAAGGGTTTCAGGATGGACGGTGTCTGCGAGACGGCTGGGGAGGCGCCGTTCGAAGGCGGGGAGACGTGGGACGCGTTCCTGGGTCGCATCCGGGCGGCCGTCGACGACGCGGCGTCCCGGAGCGAGAGGGTCGCGCTCGTGACGCACGCGGGTCCCCTTCGCGGGATGGTCGCGGAGCTCCTGGGTCTGCCGTGGAGCGCCGGGTGGCGCTTCCTGCTGCCTCCCGCGACGATCGCCGAGTTCGACGTGACCACGGAGGGAGCGCGGCTCGCTGAGGCGCTCGAGGAACGGCCCCGCGCCCGTGGGGTGCTCGTGGGGGTGGGCCCGGCCTGAGCGCCGTGCGCTACGTCCAGCGGGGAGGGGTCCTGTTGCGCGGCGTCCGTCACACGGGCGACAATGCACTCCGACCCTCAGGACCCGCGACCCGATGCCCGAGAAGGCGCTGCGCATGACGTGGGACGAGATGATCAGGGAGGAGCTCGGGCCCATGGTGCCCTACGCGCCGGGGCTGCGAGCGAGCGAGGTCCGGGAGCGGACGGGCCGCTCCAGCGTCCTCAAGCTGTCCAGCAACGAGCATCCCACGGGTCCGGTCCCGTCGGCGGTCGCGGCCGTCAGGAAGGCGGCTCCGCACCTGAACCGGTATCCCGACGGTTCGTCGGACGCGCTGGAGCGACGCCTCTCGGAGCGTCTGGGCGTCGCGCGGGAGCATCTCGTCATCGGCAACGGTTCGAACGAGATCCTGCGCCTGATCGCCCAGGCGATACTGCGCCCGGGAGACGAGGTCGTGTACGCGTGGCCGTCGTTCGTGGTCTACCCGATGGTCACCCAGATGTTCGGCGGCATCTCGCGGAAGGTGCCGCTGACCTCGGGAGAGGCACACGATCTGGACGCGATCGCGGAGGCCATCGGGGAGGATACGCGGCTGGTCTTCCTCTGCAACCCCAACAACCCGACCGGGACCGTGTATGCGCGGGACGCGTTCGCGGGGTTCTTGGAGCGCGTACCGGAGGGCGTGCTCGTCGTGGTGGACGAGGCGTACTTCGAGTACGTGACCGATGAGGCCTATCCCGACGCACTGGACTTCTTCGACGGGGAGCGCTCCCTGGTCGTCACGCGGACGTTCTCGAAGATCCACTCGCTGGCCGGTCTTCGCGTGGGCTATGCGGTCGTGCCCGAGGCGCTGGCCTCGGCGCTCGAGAAGATCCGGGAGCCGTTCAACGTGAACATGCTCGCGCAGGCGGCCGCGTACCACTCGCTGGGTGAGGAGACCGAGATCGCCCGGCGCGCCCGCGAGAACGCCGACGTCAGGGCACGCGTGACCTCCGCGCTGTGGGAGTCAGGCGCGGACGTGATCCCCTCGGAGGCCAACTTCGTGTACGTGAGGACCGAGCGGCCCCGTGACGTCTTCGAGGGCCTGCTCGACGAAGGGGTGATCGTGCGGGACTTCGGCACGGCGCCCGCGCTGCGGATCGGACTGCCCGAAGCTCGTGACACGGACAGGCTGACGGCGGCCCTGGAGTCGGTCACCAGGCGTCTCGGCGGTATCTAGGAGGTCCCACATGCTCATCGTCATGCGCGATCACGCGACGAGCGACGAGATCGACCACGTAGTGGAACGGCTTCGCGAAGCGGGTGCGGAAGCGCACCTCTCCCGCGGCGAGGTGAAGTCCATCATCGGCGTCATCGGCGACCGGGAGACGATCTACGGGCTCGAGCTGGAGGGACTGCCCGGCGTCGAGGAGGTCGTGCGCGTCCTCAAGCCCTACAAGCTCGTCAGCAGGGATTTCCAGGAAGCGGACACGGTCGTCCGCGCGGGATCCGCCGTCGTGGGCGGTGGAGCGGTGGCCGCCATCGCGGGACCTTGCTCCGTGGAGTCGGAGGACCAGATCGTGTCCACGGCCCACGCGATCGCCGACGCCGGAGGAACCATGCTGAGGGGGGGCGCATACAAGCCGCGGACGAGTCCGTACGCGTTCCAGGGACTCGGCGAGGACGGTCTCGAGATGCTCCGGAAGGCTGGGGACGAGTCAGGGCTTCCGGTCGTCACCGAGGTGCTCGACGTGCGCGACACCGATACGGTCGCGGCGTACGCGGACGTGCTCCAGGTCGGGGCGCGGAACATGCAGAACTTCATGATGCTCGACGAGCTGGGATCCGCGGACAAGCCGATCCTGCTCAAGCGCGGGCTCTCGGCCACGATCGAGGAGGTGCTCGCCGCGGCCGAGTACGTGCTGAAGGGGGGCAACCGCGACGTCATCCTCTGCGAGCGCGGGATCAGGACGTTCGAGTCCTACACGCGCAACACCCTCGACCTCGCCGCCGTGGCCGCTCTGAAGACGCTCACGCACCTGCCGGTCATCGTCGACCCGTCCCATGCAACCGGCAGAAGAGAACTGATAGCCCCGATGTCGCGGGCCGCGCTCGTAGCGGGCGCGGACGGCGTGATGGTCGAGGTCCATCCCGACCCGGAGCACGCCCGTTGCGATGGACCGCAGTCCATCCTCCCGTCGGCGTTCCAGCAGCTCATGGACGACATGACGCCGCTGCTCGAGCTGGATCGGCGTCATTGGGGACGCGAGCCCGTGTGAGGCCGAGACGAGGCGCGTCATGAGCTTCGAGCGAATCACGGTCGTGGGGATCGGCCTGATCGGCGGCTCGATCGCCGCTGGGGCGCGCGCACTCGAACC
>JAUVQN010000128.1 GCA_030598125.1 Coriobacteriia bacterium
CACGCTCGGCTAGACTGACCTCAGAATACCCGACCGAGGGAGCGCGGTGCGAACGCCCGCCGGCGCCGAGTGCGCGCGCTACTACGAGGACCACTATCGCGGCAAGGAGCAGCGTGTGTGCCGCGCGAAGCGCAGCGAGCGGTCGCTGTCCTGGCGACCCGCGGACTGCGGAGCGTGCCCGGTACCCGGGATCCTGCTGCGGAACGGGAGTCCGGACCTCGAGCTCGTCCTCACGACGCGCCGAAACCTCTTCGGGAGACGCTCGACGAGTGTCGAGGCCTGGTGCACGCGCCACGCCCTGCCGATCGGCGACCCCGTCACGGGGTGCCCCGAATGCATCCGGCTCGAGGATCTTGGCGATGCGCGGGTACACATGGACTAGGCAGCCGAGCGAGCACACGGGGGGCGGTTCCCATGGCCAGTGCGGACGGCGAGTTCCTCATCGCGCAGATCTCCGACATCCACTGCGGCGAGAGCCGCCACGACCCCCGCCTCGTCCAGCGGGCGATCGAGGAAGTGAACCGGGCCGCACCCGACCTCGTCGTCGTGCCCGGCGACCTCACCGCGAACGGGTTCCGCGACGAGTTCCTGGAGGCGAAACGCTACGTCGACGAGATCGCATGCGAGAACTGCGTGGTCATCGCGGGCAACCACGACTGCAGGAACGTCGGCTACCTCCACTTCGAGGACATCTTCGGAGCGAGGTACCACAGCCTCGAGATGGGATTCGGCGTGTGCTGCGAGGGGGTCGTGCAGGACCGCGTCAAGGTGCTCGCCGCCGACTCGAACAAACCGGACCTCGACGAAGGCGAACTCGGGCGCGGGAAGCTCGACTGGATCGAGGAGGAGTTCGCCGACCCCGAGCCGTTCAAGGTGTTCGTGCTCCACCATCACGTGGTGGGCGTCCCCGGCACGGGCCGCGAGCGGAGCATCCTGCTCGACGCCGGCGACGTCGTGCGCACGCTGAGTCAGTCCGGGGCGGACCTCATCCTGTCGGGGCACAAACACGTCGCGTGGGCGGTCCCGATAGCGGGCATGCTCGCCGTCACGAGCGGGACGGCCGGCACGCATCGCACGCGCGGGTTCACGCCGCCGTCCTACAACCTGCTCCACATCACCGAGGAACGTGTGGAAGGCGTCGCGAAGGACCTCACGGGCGACAACGACCTGTCAGGCGCCTTCGACCGTGCCCTCAAGCTCCCCGTCGGCCTCCTCGCCGGCGGCGCTCCGGGCGAGCCGGTCGCGGATGAGTGAGGCGATGACGACCGCGATGACGAAGCACGCCACGACCTGACCGAGGAAGATCGCGACGATCGTCGAGCCCGAGGCGAACACGGGGCTGTCCGGATGCGCGAGGTTGTGGGTCGTCATCAGCAGGTACCAGAGGATGCCGGCGAGGCCGATGTCGAGCACGGCCGCCACGCGGCGGTCGCCCACGAGGAAGTCGATCGCGAAGACGACGAGCGCAGCCATGAGCACCACGAACGTCATCCGGAGCCTCGGCTCGTCCCACTCGAAGCCGCTCCAGGCGAGTCGCATGGAGACCACCCCGAGCACCGCGTTGATGAGCCAGAGAGGCAGCGAGACGTAGCGGAACGCGCTCGCCCACCAGTAGAGGCCGAGCCGGCCCGAGACGAGGAAGGCGGCGGACAGGAGCGCAGCGAGCGTGAACGTCGCGAGGTTCACCCACGTCGTCGCGCCGTGGAAGATGACGAGCCGCACGAGACCACCGAGCGTCTGGTCGGGCGGGATGGCGAAGACGAGCATGGCTGTCACTGCGGCCATGGCGGCGAGGACGACGTACCTGAGGGTCCTGCTCCCCCCGACCGAGCCGGACGCGTTCGCACCCACTCGAAGCTGCCTCTCTCATCGGGCCCGAGTCCCTCTCGAAGCCCGGACGACCGTCGCATATCGGCTCATGGTAGCAGCAGCTTCCGCGCCACGGTGAGACCGATCGCGGCCACCCAGGCAACCCCCATGAGCCAGCCACCGAGCACGTCGGTCGGCCAGTGCGCGCCGAGGTAGACCCTGGACACGCCGACCGCGATCACGACGGTGGCCGCGGCGGCGATCAAGAGCACGCGCGTCATCCCGCGCGCCTCGAAACCGACGATCACCACGAGCACGACGCCGTAGAGCGCGACGGCCTGCATCGAGTGTCCCGACGGGAAGGCCGCGCCGTCCACGGTGAGCGTCGCGGAGGCCGGCGGTCTGGGTCTACCGACCGCGTGCTTCACGATCTGTGACGCGATGACGACGCCGGCAAGCCCCGCGAGAAGCACGGCGACCCGTCCCCACCGCCGCTGCCGCACGCCCCACACGAGAAGGCCCGCCACGGCGATGACGGTCACCATGATGTAGCCGGAGAGAAACGACACGAGTCCCATCACGCGATCGATGGCGGGCGTCCGTGCGGCCTGCACCGCCTCGTACAGCGTCGCGTCGATCCCGTCTGGCGCGTCCGCGAGCGGATCGTCGGACAGCGTGGAGCCCGCGAGGATGCCTGCGACGATCAGGATCGCGAGCACCGCAAGCAACACGAGCCAGACGAGGGAGGTCGCCGGTCGCCGGTCCTCTGCCCCTGAAGGAGGCTGTTCTGCTCCGCTCGTCACTCGATTGTGCCTCTTGTCACCAGCATGTTGCCTTTCAGTTCAATACGGGTACCTTCTATGCCGATAGCACGACCGTTCGGCTGGGGGAAGCAGCGAGCCGAGGGCGGGCATGACATCGGTCAACGCAGTCCAGAAGGGACTCAAGTCGTTGCGGCGCTACTACGCGTCTGACGACAAGGACCTCCTGCGTATCGTACTCAACGCAGACTCCATGTTCGAGGCGAACCTCGCCGTGGGCGTCCTCAAGGAATCCATCCCAGAGAAGCCGCTCGTCACCGCCGTGAACGTCCGCGAGGTCCTCCACGATCTCCCGACGTGCCCCTTCACGATGGCGGTCGACCTCGAGACGCTCGCGCGCGTCGCCAAGCTCGAAGGCTCCAGCAACACGTACCGGCGGACCTTCCGCGACCGTGACGGCGACTACGAGCTGCTCGTGCTCGCCGACGGCAACCTCTGCTTCGATGCGGCGCTCGTCGCCGACGGCGTCAAGATCCCCTGGACCTCGATGCCCGGCTACGACGACATCGTGAACCAGGAGTTCGTCGATCTCGTGCTGTCGCGGAAGACCGTGCTCAAGGAGACCGTGACGTTCGTCCAGGACACAGGGATCCCGTTCTCTCCCACCTTCTACATGTCGATGGACGACTGGAACCTCGAGTATGTGGAGGACGTCCTGGCGGACATGACCAAGATCTTCTAGGGGATCGGCGCAATCGCCCTCTGGACCCAGCTCGCGTCGAAGGGGCTCCCCTCCTCTCTCCCTCCGTCGCCGCCGCTTGCCGTGACCTCGCCATACGGTGAGGATAGGGGCGGCGACGGAGGGAGTAGCTCTGTGTCAGTGAAGAATCTCGTCATCATGGGCGCGGCGGGCCGTGACTTCCACAACTTCCAGACCCGGCTTGCCGACGACGAGAGCGTGCGGATCGTGGCGTTCACGGCGACGCAGATACCGGGCATCGACGACCGCCGCTTCCCGGCGGGTCTCGCCGGGCCTCGCTATCCGGACGGCATCCCCATCGTCGCCGAGGCGGAGCTTCCCGAGCTGATCGTGCGCGAGAGGATCGACGAGGTCGTCTTCGCGTACAGCGACATCTCCCACGTGGACGTCATGCACAAGGCCTCACTCGTCCTCGCGTGCGGCGCCGACTTCACGAAGCTCGGTCCCGACGCCACCATGCTCGACGTGTCCGTCCCCGTCGTCTCGATCTGCGCCGTGCGTACGGGCGTGGGCAAGAGCGGCATCAACCGGCGTGTCTGGGAGTTGCTCGACGAGCGTGGCGTCAAGGCGGTCGCAATCCGCCATCCCATGCCCTACCGTGACCTCGACCGGATGGCGGTGGAGCGGTACGGGACGCCCGAGGACCTCGACCGCTACGGATGCACCATCGAGGAGCGCGAAGAGTACGAGCACCTCATCGCTCGCGGGA
>JAUVQN010000011.1 GCA_030598125.1 Coriobacteriia bacterium
CCCGGCCAGCCCGCTGGGGCCTCCTCTCAGCGCGGTCCTCCTCCCCATGTTCAACATCGGCGCCGACTCGCCGATGTTGCACGTCGCGGTCCCCACGATCGCGAAGGACCTCTCCACGACGGTGAGCGGCGTGCAGGCGGCGATCGCCGTCTACTCGCTCGTGATGGCGTCGCTCATGATCACCGGCGGCAAGCTCGGGTCGATCCGAGGCGTCAAGCGGATGTTCGTGGTCGGGCTCGTCATGTTCGCCGCGGGCACGCTCTTGGCGGCCGTCAGCTGGAGCCTCGGGATCCTCATCCTCGGATGGTCGGTGCTCGAGGGCATCGGCGCGGCGCTCATGATGCCGCTCGCGTACACACTCGTCATGGCGAACTACGAGGGCAAGCAGCGGGCGCTCGGCTTCGGCATCCTCGCCGGTGTGCAGGCGAGCGCGGCCGCCGTGGGCCCGATCCTCGGCGGCATCCTGACGACGTATCTGTCGTGGCGCTGGGGCTTCGGCGGCGAGGTGCTCATCGCGATTGCCATCGTGCCGTTCCTGCCGCGGATGCGCGAGCTCGTGACCGCCAAGAAGGGGACGACGCTCGACTGGGGCGGTACGGCGCTGTCGAGCGTCGGGCTGTTCGCGATCGTACTGGGATTCCTGCTCGCGGGCCGCTACGGCTGGTGGGAGATGCGACGGCCCTTCGTCATCGGCGACGTCCAGCTCAACCCGCTCGGGCTCTCGCCGACGCCGTGGCTCATCGCCATAGGGCTCGTCGTCTTGGTCGCCTTCGTCCACCAGCAGTTCCGCCGCGAGGACGCGGGCAAGGCGCCGCTCGTGCACGTGCGCGTGCTGGGCAACCTCAGACTGCTCTCCGGCATGGTGACGTACGTCTTCCGTGCCATCTTCATCGCGGGACTCCTCTTCATCTTCCCGCTCTTCATGCAGTCGTCGCTCGGTTTCTCGGCTTTCCAGAGCGGTCTCGCGATTCTGCCCTTCTCGGCGGCGACGTTCGTCGTATCGATGGTCACCGCCGACTGGGGCTCCCGCATCTCGCCGAAGCGTCTCATCCAGGTCGGCCTGGTCCTGATGGCCCTCGGCGTGCTCCTCTACTACTTCCAGGTGAGCATCCAGATGACGATCGGCCAGATGGTCCTTCCGATGATCGTGCTCGGCGTCGGCCTCGGCTTGGTGATGCCGCAGCTCCTGAACCTCACGCTTTCCGCCGTCTCTCAGGAGGACAACGCCGAAGCGTCCGGGCTCACGAACTCACTCGGCTCACTCGGTGACTCCCTGGGCGTCGCCATCATAGGATCACTCCTCACCGCGTTCTTCCTGGGCGGTGTCGTGGACGCGAGCCTCCGGACCATGAACGTCGAGGCGACACCAGAGGAGCGGCAGGCGTACGTCGTCGAGCTCGAGGACCTGACCGAGGTCGCGACCGATGCGGATCGCGAGCAGTTCGTGAGTTCGCTCCCCGCGGATGCTCAGCAGGAAGTCGGACGCATCGTCGACGATCAGTCGGCGCGTGCGATGCAGGAGACGCTCATCGTGACGATCGCGTTCGTGCTGCTCGGCTTCCTCGCGTCCACGTTCCTGCCGAATGCGCCGCCGCGCAAGGTCGCGCCTGAGGACCGGGCCACGGTCGAGGTCGACGTAGACGCCGACGCCGCCTGAGCGGGCACCGTCGTGGGTGAGACACCGCTCACGTTCGACGAGGCCACGCGGGCGCTCGCGCGGGCGATGCAGTTCGGCATCCACCCGTCGCTCGATGGCATCCGCGAACTCACGGAGGCGCTCGGCCGGCCGCAGGATTCCTTCCGCGCGCTGCAGGTCACGGGCACGAACGGGAAGACCTCCGTCGTGAGGATGGCGAAGGCGTTCCTCTGCGCGCACGGAGAGGACGCCGCGGCGTACACCAGTCCTCACCTGGAGTCCTACACGGAGCGTCTCGAGTGGTGCGAAGGACAGGTGAGCGAGGCGGGCTTCGCGCGGGCGCTCGGGGCGGCGCTGGAGGCGGCCGACGCGACGGGTACGGACCGCTTCACGGAGTTCGAGCTCGTGACCGCGGCCGCCCTCTGGGCGATGCGCGAGCGGGGCATCGGCTGGGCGTGTCTCGAGGTCGGCATGGGCGGGCGCTGGGATGCGACCAGCATCGTCGAGCCCGCCGTCTCGGTGATCACCGGCGTCGCGCTCGATCACACGGATCGGCTCGGAGAGACGCGGCGCGAGATCGCCCAGGACAAGGCCCACATCATCCGCGAAGGTTCCGTCGCCGTGCTCGGGCCGGGATGCGGCGGTGTCGAGGACATCTTCGAGGAGAGAGCCGCCGAGCTGGAGGTCCCCGTCGTGCGTGTGGGCCACGAGGACAGCGGTGCGGACGTGACGTTCCGCGTGAACGAGCGACCTGACGGGCCCGGCGGCGTCACCTCTCTGACCGTGTCGAGCGCCGAAGGAGCCCGGCTCGACCTGGATATCCGCGCGCCGGCGTATCAGGCGCCGAACGCAGCCGTTGCGGTGGCGGCCGCGGAGGTCGCGCTGGCCGGCGCGCTCGACCCGGACGTCGCGGGCGCGATCCAGGCGGTCAGCTTCCCCGGTCGCTACGAGCTCGCGGCGTCAAACCCGCCGGTCGTCCTCGACGGCGCCCACAACCCCCAGGCGGCGCAAGCGCTCGCGAGCGCCATCGAGGAGTCGTTCCGCGGACGGCCTCCCATGGTCGTCCTCGGCGTGATGGCGGACAAGGACGCCGACGGCATCGTGGCCGCACTCGCGGGGCATGCCGCACGCTTCATCTGCACGCAGAGCTCGTCGGAGCGCGCGCTCGACGCGGACGAGCTCGCGCTCGTGGTCGGTGGACACTCGGACGCTCCGATCGAGGTGCGCCCGCTTGTGGAGGACGCGCTGGACTCCGCGATCGGCGAAGCGGTCCGGGCGGACACGGGGGTCGTCGTCACGGGAAGCCTCTACGTGGCGGGCGAGGCGCGCGCCGCGCTCAGACGGCGCTAGCGCGCTGAGCCCGCACGGAACGCCCGCCGCCTAGACGACGCGGAGTCCGGTCTGCCCGCCCCGTTCCTCGCGAAGCTCGACCACGCGGTTGCGTTCGTCCACGAAGACGTTGCGCGGCGTGTGCGACCTGGCCTCTTCGTCATCCATCTCGACGAAGTCAGCGACGATCACGAGATCGCCGACGTCGACGAGGTGCGCGGCGGCCCCGTTGACGCAGACGACGCCGGAGCCGTGCTCGCCCGGGATCACGTAGGTCTCGAAGCGCGCGCCGTTGGTGACGTCCCACACCCACACGACCTCGTGCGGAAGGATATCGGCATGCTCGAGGAGGGCGCCGTCGATCGTGACGCTGCCCTCGTACTCGATGTCGGCGCCCGTCACGGTCGCCCTGTGGATCTTGCCGCTCAGCATGCGACGGCGCATGTGCACTCTCACCTCTCGGGTCGTAAGCCGCTCGATGGGTCTCATCGCCCGCAGTCCAATCATAGCCGAGGCTCGGACGACCCGTCACGCGACTCCCCTTCGCTCCGGTTGCGCCGCGCGTGGTCTGGTAGAATCCCGGTAGTCTTTGAGGCCCCATGGTCCCGGCCCCCGCGCGTGCCGGGGGCCGTCTTGGGAAGGGACGGGATGGAAGGGCTCCTCGATCCGGTCTTGCAGGACCCCAGGCTCATACTCGGCCAGCAGCTCTGCGGGCTGTTCATGTTCGTGTTCTGGCTCGCGCTCGTCTTCTGGACCTGGCGCGACGCCACGAAACGCGGAGCGATGGCGTGGTTCTGGTCGCTCGTCGTGCTCATCTTCAACATCGCGGGGTGGGCCATCTACATGGTCGTGAGACCGCCCGAGTACGTGGACGACGTGCGCGAGCGCCAGCTCGAGATCAAGTCGAGGGAGGCGGCCCTGAGCCGGGACTCCGGGCGCTGCCCCTCCTGCTTCCGCCCGGTCGAGCCCGACTACGTGGTCTGCCCCAACTGCATGCGAACGCTCAGGAAGGAATGCGTGGAGTGCGGGCGCGCGCTCGACATGAAGTGGACCATCTGCCCGTACTGCAAGACCCGGCAGGGTACGCCGCAGGCCGAAGGGACCGGCATCGCGGGACGTGCGACCGCGTCCAGGGGACAGGCCTCTTCGAGGAGCGCCTCGTCGAAGAAGGGCGGTGCGTCCGCGAAGGCCGCCGAGGGCGAGGGCACGGTCTGATGGTCGAGATCCAGGTGCTCCTTCCCGACGGATCCGGGCTGTCGGTCTCCGAAGGCTCGACCGTGGGCGAGGTCGCGTCGACGATCGGTGCCGGCCTGGGGCGTGCCGCCATGGCCGGCAAGCTCGACGGCGAGCTCGTGGATGTCACGCATGTCGTGAGAGACGGCCAGCGGGTGGAGATCGTCACATCCAAGAGCCCTGAGGCCCTCGACGTGCTCCGCCACAGCGCCGCGCACGTCATGGCCGAGGCCGTGAAGCAGCTCTTCCCCGAGACGCAGTTCGGCATAGGCCCGCCCATCGAGGACGGCTTCTACTACGACTTCGATGTGGAGCACTCGCTCAACGACGAGGATCTCACGGCTATCGAGGAGCGTATGCGTGAGATCGTCGCGGAGGAGCTCACGTTCGAGCGCAGCGAGCTCGACAAGCTCGGGGCGTGGGACGCGTTCGAGGGCCAGGAGTACAAGAGGGAGCTCATCCAGGAGCTGCCCGAGGACGAGACGGTGTCTCTCTACGGACAGGGCACCTTCACCGACCTGTGCCGCGGACCGCACGTGCCGCACACGGGGTGGCTGCAGGCGTTCAAGCTGATGAAGGTGGCCGGCGCCTACTGGCGCGGCGACTCGGAGCGGCCGATGCTCCAGCGCGTCTACGGCACCGCCTGGCTCTCCGACAAGGATCTCGAGGCGTATCTCGAGCGTCTGCGGCAGGCCGAGGAGCGGGACCATCGCCGGATCGGCAAGGAACTCGACCTCTTCAGCTTCCATGAAGAGGCCGGCTCGGGCTTCGTCTTCTACCACCCGAAGGGCGCGCTCATGATCCGGCTGCTCATCGAGTGGCTGCGGGGCCTGCTCGAAGAGCGTGGTTACGAGGAGATCCGCACCCCCCACGTGTACAAGGCCGACGTGTGGAAGACGTCGGGCCACTACGACTTCTATCGCGAGCACATGTACTTCTTCGAGGTCGAGGAGGAGGGGAAGGAGCCCGTAGAGTACGGCGTGAAGCCGATGAACTGCCCGGGCGCCGTCCTCGTCTACGGCGACGACGTGCGCTCCTACCGCGATCTCCCTATGCGGCTCTACGAGTTCGGGACCGTGTACCGCCACGAGATGTCGGGCGTCGTGCACGGGCTCATGCGCGCCCGCGGCTTCACGCAGGACGACGCGCACGTCTTCTGCACCGCGGACCAGGTGCGCTCCGAGGTCGACGGCATGCTCGAGTTCGCAGACACCGTGATGCGCACGTTCGGCTTCGAGTACTCGGCCGAGGTCTCCACGAAGCCGTTGAAGTGCATCGGCTGCGACGACGACTGGTGCACGGCGACGGAGGCCCTGGTCGACGCGCTCGAGGCGAGAGGCCTTCCCTTCGACATCAACGAGGGCGAAGGCGCGTTCTACGGTCCGAAGATCGACATCAAGCTCCACGACGCGATCGGTCGCGAGTGGCAGCTCTCCACCATCCAGGTGGACTTCAACTTCCCCGAGCGGTTCGGCCTCACGTATCGCACGGCGGAGAACACCGAGGAGCGGCCGTTCATGCTCCATCGCGCTATCCTCGGCAGTCTGGAACGCTTCTTCGGCATCCTCATCGAACACTACGCGGGCGCGTTCCCGACGTGGCTCGCGCCGGTGCAGGTCGTCATCGTCCCGATCGCCGATCGGCACCTGGAGTATTCCGAGGGGGTCGCGCGGGAGCTCCGCGAACAGGGCGTGCGTGTCGGCGTCTACGCCGAGCAGGAGCCGATGCGGGTGAAGATCGCCAAGGCGCAGCAGCAGAAGGTGCCCTACATGCTCGTCGTGGGCGACCGGGAGATCGAGGGCGGGACGGTCGCCGTTCGCGATCGGACGCAGGGTGACATCGGTGCGATGGCGGTCAGCGACGTCGCCGAGCTCGTGGTGGCGCAGCAGCCCTAGGAGCGGTGGTCGGTCCGCATCACGACTTGCCGAGCCTCCGTCGTGCCAGCTATACTCGCCTTTGCTTCACATCGAGAAGAAGGAGCAAGCGGGACCCCGGCGTGAGCCGAGACTGGTCCCCACCTTGCGGCGCGGTGGCAATGGCCCCGTAGCTGCCCGGTCTTGAGCACGAGGTCGACACCGCACGGTGCCGGTCTCGCCTGACAGCCCGGTCGGCATCCGCCGCTCGGGCTTCTTCTGTGTGGAGGGAAGCGAGGACCGGCGGCTCCACGCCGCCACCGGCACGGAGGTGAAGGCGGATCATCAGACATACCAGCGGGAGACCCGTGAACGACGAGCCCCGCGTGAATGAGCGCATCCGCGCGGTGCGGGTGCGGCTCATCGGAGCCGACAGTTCCCAGCTCGGCATCTTTAACACCTCGGACGCGATGGAGATCTCCGACGAGCAGGGACTCGACCTCGTCGAGGTGGCGCCGAACTCGGACCCGCCCGTCGCCCGCATCATGGACTACGGCAAGTACAAGTACGACCAGGACATCAAGGCCAAGCGGGCACGGAAGCACCAGACGACCGTGCAGGTCAAGGAGATCAAGTTCCGGCCCAAGATCGATGACCACGACTACGAGACCAAGAAGCGCCACGTCGTGCGCTTCCTCGAGTCAGGAGCGAAGGTGAAGGTCACGATCATGTTCCGCGGCCGCGAGATGGTCCACGCGGAACGCGGACTCGCCATCCTCGACCGGCTGGCGGAAGACGTACAGGATCTCGGCGTCATCGAGACGCAACCGAAGCTGGAGGGACGCAACCTCCACATGATGATGCAGCCGCTCAAGGAGCCGAAGAAGCCGTCCGGCAAGGACGAGGACGAGGGCGCGTCGGACACGAGCGAGGACGCTGACGAAGCGTAGGCGCCGCCACCGACGGCGGCTTTGCGAACGGTACGGCAGAGAGGAGTCACGAGCATGCCCAAGATGAGGACACGGCGCTCCGTCGCCAAGCGCTTCAAGATCACGGGGACAGGCAAGGTGAAGCGGCACAAGGCGTTCCGCAGCCACCTGCTCGAGCACAAGAGTCCCAAGACCAAGCGGAACCTCCGGAAGAGCACGACGGTCAGCCCGGCGGACGAGAAGCGCGTGCTGAAGGGCCTGGGGAAGAGCTAGCACCGAGCAGCTCTGAGAACAGCAGGGAGTGATCGACGATGCCGAGAGTCAAACGCGCGGTGCACGCGAAGAAGAAGCGCCGCACGATGATGAAGAAGGCGAAGGGATACTACGGTTCCAGCAGCCGGACGTACAAGGGTGCCAAGGAGCAGGTCCAGCACTCGCAGCAGTATTCCTACCGTGACCGGCGCAACCGCCGGCGGGAGTTCCGCAGGCTCTGGATCATCCGCATCAATGCGGGTGCCCGCCAGAACGGGATGTCCTACTCCACGTTCATCGCGGGTCTCAAGAAGGCCGAGATCGAGCTGGACCGGAAGGTCCTGGCCGACATGGCCGTGAACGATCCAGACGGGTTCGCTTCCCTGGTCGTGACGGCCAAGGAGCGCCTGACCGCCTAGCTTCGCCCATCCCGCTCACCGCAACGGAGGCCTCGCAGAGATGCGGGGTCTCGTTCGCGTGGGCACTCCCCCGGGAAGACCGGGGCAAGGCGTGGTTGGATGCCGGGGGCATCATGGCCCTGCCGCCGGCGCGAGAAGAACATACGGATGGGCCGTCCTCCCCTCGGCCGGCATCGAGAGAGGAGGAACGATGAGGAATGCCCTGTGCTCGCCCTCGCAGGACTGCTGGCACTCAGTGTCGGTACCGCGGGGGCGTACTTCACCGATCAGGCGTCCGTCCCGGACAACGTGATCAGAGCGGGGACCGTGGAGATCTCCACGGTCCCCACGTCCTCGGCGCTGTCTGAGGAGGGTATCGCTCCAGGTACGAGCTACTCGAAGCAGCTCACGATCTCGAACCGAGGGAGTCTCGACGCCGACTGCGTGGTGACGGCCAGCAAGAAGGCCGGCTACACCGACTTCTTCGAGGCGCTCACCTGTAGCGTCGCGCACGGTGACCACGAGGTCTACAAGGGACCGTTGGCGGCGCTGAGGACCGCTCCCGTTCGCGTGGCAGCCGGCTCCTCGACCGTCGTGCGGTTCAGCTACTCGCTCCAGGCGACGGTCGACGACGGTCTCGCCGGAGACTACGTGAAGCTCACGCTGTACGTGGATGCCGAGCAGACTCGCTAGGTTCTCCGCGGTGGTCGCCGTCGTCACCGGCGGCTCGATGGAGCCCGCGATACTGGCGGGCGATGTCGTCGTGTACCGGCGTGGACTCGTCCCGCACCGCGACGAGGCCGTGGTCTTCGAGGACGATCGTACCCTCGTCGTGCACCGAGTCGTGCGCGTCGACGAGTGCGGCGGCGTCGTGACCAAGGGCGACGCGAACGCGTGCGCAGACGCCGAGGTCGTGAGGTCGGACGATGTGCGGGGCGCGGTGGTCGCGGTCCTGCCCACGTGGCGGCTTCTCGCGCGGGTGTCTCGAGCGCCTGGTCGTCCGCAGCTGCGTTGAGGTCCCATGACATGCCCGCTATCGTTGAGGGACGTCTTGTGGAGGGGCCATGCCGATCGAGCGCAGCGCATACGGGCAGTCGCTCGCGCTGCTCACCGACCTCTATCAACTGACGATGGCGAGCGCCTACCGCGAGGCGGGCAAGGCCGGGCTCGAGTCGGTGTTCCACATGACGTTCCGGGAGAACCCCTTCGGCGGCGGATACGCCGTCGCTTGTGGTCTCGACATCGCGATGGACTACGTGGAGCAGTGGCGTTTCGATGAGTCCGACCGCTCCTACCTCGCCACGCTCGAGGGCAACGATGGTGAGAGACTCTTCAGGGACGAGTTCCTCGAGTATCTCGGTAAGCTGCGCTTCACCGGTCAGGTGGACGCGGTCCCCGAGGGGACCCTCGTGTTTCCGGGTGAGCCGCTGCTCAGGGTCCGTGGTCCCATCTGCGAGTGCCAACTGCTGGAGACCGCGCTGCTCAACATCGTGAACTTCCAGACGCTCATCGCGACGAAGGCCTCGCGCGTGTGCGCGGCGGCGCGTGGGGATGCGGTGCTCGAGTTCGGGCTCCGGCGTGCGCAGGGCATCGACGGGGGGATCGGAGCATCGAGGGCCGCGTACGTCGGCGGTTGCGCCGCCACGTCGAACGTGCTCGCCGGCAAGCTCTTCGGGATCCCGGTCAGGGGGACCCACGCCCACAGCTGGGTCATGGTCTTCGACACGGAGATCGAGGCGTTCGAGTCGTATGCCGAGGCGATGCCGAACAACTGCGTCTTCCTCGTCGATACCTACGACACCCTGCAGGGCGTCGAGAACGCGATATCGGTGGCCGGGCGACTGCGCGAGCGCGGCCACGAGATCATCGGCATCCGCCTCGACTCAGGCGACCTGGCGTGGCTGAGTCGGAGAGCTCGGACGATGCTCGACGAAGCGGGATTCGTCGACGCGGTCGTGATAGGAAGCAACGAGCTCGACGAGCACGTGATCAAGAGTCTGAAGGACCAGGGGGCGACGATCGCGGTCTGGGGCGTCGGCACCAAGCTCGCCACCGCAGACGGCCAGCCCTCCCTCGGTGGTGTCTACAAGCTCTCGGCGATACGGGAGCCCGGTGGGGAGTGGGACTACAGGATCAAGGTATCCGAGCAGGCGGCGAAGGTGACGACACCGGGCGTCCTGCAGGTCCGCCGGTTCGAGTCCGATGACGGGCCGGCGGGCGACATGGTGTTCAGCGAGACGGCGCCGCCGGACGACGACTGCGTGATGATCGATCCCGCCGACGTCACGCGTCGGAAGGCGTTCGGTCGGGATATCTCTTGCACGGATCTCCTCGTCCCGGTGGTCCGGGACGGGGTGCGCGTCTACGAGACGCCGCCGCTGTCCGCCGTTCGCGAGCGAGCGCTCGCCCAGGTGGATGTATTCGGGCGCGCGGTCACGCGGTTCTTGAATCCGTATCAGTACCCGGTCGGACTCGAGGCGGGACTCTTCGAGGAGAAGACGCGTCTCATCATGGCCGTACGGGGATATCTCTGAGGAAGGGGTGAGGACCGATGACGGCTCTTGTGCTCGTCGACCTGCAGAACGATTTCATGCCGGGCGGGAGTCTCGCGGTCTCGGGTGGCGACGAAGTGATCGCCGTGGCGAACGCGCTGATCCCCCGGTATGGGCTCGTCGTCGCGACGCAGGACTGGCATCCGTCCGAGCACGTCAGCTTCGCGGCGAACCACCCCGGTCGGTCGCCGGGCGACATGGTCGAGGTGCACGGTCTGCCCCAGGAGCTGTGGCCCCCGCACTGCGTGCAAGGCACGCCGGGCGCCGGCTTCCATGCCGATCTCGAAGTGGACCGCGTCGACGAGGTCGTGAGGAAGGGCGTCGATCCCGACATCGACAGCTACAGCACGTTCTTCGACAACGCCCGGTTGCGCGCGACCGGACTCGAGCAGCTTCTTCGCGAGCATGGGATCGACGAGGTGCATCTCATGGGACTCGCCACCGACTTCTGTGTCCGCTTCTCGGTGCTGGATGCGGTGGATCTGGGATTCGACACGGTCGTCGTCGAAGACGGCTGTCGCGGGGTGGAACTCGAGGGCGGCGACTCCGCTCGAGCGCTGGACGAGATGCGTGAGGCGGGTGCGCGGATCGTCGGGAGCGGGGAGCTGCTCTAGGATCCACGGCGACGCCCATGTTGTGAGCGGCGGGCCTGTTGACGCGACCGGGTGGGTGCTGCACGCTGTGCCCACAATCTCAGAGCGCAGAGGCGATGACGGAGAGACGCGCGGACGACGCGTCCGTCTGCAGGGAGGGACCCCTTCGACTGCGAGGGTCCCGACGGACGATCCGCGCGGTTCGCTCCACGAGCCGCGAACCGAAAGGCCGGCGTGTGTTTCGTGCACCGCGACCCGTAGGGGAGCCGGATCCCCCGTTACCGGGACGCTCGGGTGTGAGGTCCGGACGGCGGGGCGCTCCCGCCGGATGAGGGGGTCCCGAGGGACCAACCGAGGTGGTACCGCGGAAGCCGACTTCCGTCCTTGGACGACGAGGACGAGTCGGCTTCTCTCGTGAGGGGTGTGAGATGAGCGACATAGTCGAGGAGCTGGATGCGCTGCGCGTGACGGGGCTCGAGCGGATCGAGGCTGCGAGGGACCCGGAAGAGCTCGAGGCCGTCCGCGTCTCGCTGCTCGGCAAGAAGGGGTCCCTGATCACGCTCTTGAGGAGCGTGGGCGGTCTGGCTCCTGAAGAGCGGCCGGCGGCCGGCCGGACCTCGAACGAGGTGCGGCAGGCCATCGAGGCCGGACTCGAGGCGCGCAGGAAGGCGCTGGAATCCGCCGAGCTCACACAGCGGCTCACGGCGGAGGCCGTCGACGTCACGCTGCCGGGTCGCGGCCGCGTGCCGGGACACCGTCACCTCATCAGCCAGATCGTCGACGAGATCGTCGACGTCTTCATCGGGCTCGGCGACCAGGTAGCGGAAGGTCCGGAGGCAGAGCTCGACTACTACAACTTCACGGCGTTGAACCACCCGCCGGACCATCCCGCGCGCAGCGGGCAGGACACCTTCTACGTGGAGGACCTGTCGGGCGACGTCGCCGTCGTGGCGGGCGAGTCCGATGTGATGCTTCGCACGCACACCAGCCCCGTGCAGGTCCGCGTCATGGAGGCGCAGGAACCGCCCATCTACGTCCTCGCACCGGGTCGCGTCTATCGTCGCGACGTCGCGGACCCGAGTCACCTGCCCCAGTTCACGCAGGTCGAGGGTTTGGTGGTGGACCGCGGGATCACGTTCGGAGACCTGAAGGGCACGCTGGAGCACTTCTGTCACGTGATGTTCGGGGCCGACCGCGAAGTCCGTCTGAGGCCGCACTTCTTCCCGTTCACGGAACCGAGCGCCGAGGTGGACGTCTCGTGCATCATCTGCGACGGGGAAGGGTGCCGCTTCTGCGGTGGCGTCGGGTGGCTCGAGATCCTCGGCTGCGGGATGGTCGACCCCAACGTCTTCCGTCTCCTCGGCATCGATCCCGAGGAGTACACGGGTTTCGCGTTCGGGATGGGCGCCGAGCGCATCGCGGCTCTCAAGTACGGTCTGTCCGACATCCGCCTGCTGCTCGAAGGCGACATGAGGTTCCTCAGGCAGTTCTGATCGTTCCGGCGACGCGAAAGGACTGACACGCCGATGCGCGTCTCACTCTCCTGGCTCAGAGAGCTCGTGGACATAGACCTCCCGCTCCCTGCGCTCGTGGACAGGCTCGACATGACCGGCACCGCCGTCGAAGCGGTCCACTCCGCCGGCGCGGCGCTGGAAAAGGTCGTCGTGGGCGAGGTGCTCACGCGCGAACAGCACCCCGACGCGGACAGGCTGTCCGTGGCGCGGGTTGACGTCGGCGGTGAGTCGCCGCTCGAGATCGTGTGCGGGGCCGACAACTACGCCCCCGGCGACCGCGTGCCGGTGGCGCTCGTGGGCGCGCTGCTCCCGAACGGTATGAAGATCAAGAAGTCCAAACTCAGGGGCGTGGTCAGCCGCGGGATGATGTGCTCGCCGATCGAGCTCGGCTTGGGGAAGGACGCGGACGGACTCCTCATCCTCCCCGCGGACGCTCCGGTCGGGATGCCGTTCGCCGAGTACCGCGACCTCGACGACACCGTGCTCGAGCTCGAGATCACGCCGAACCGCCCGGACTGCCTCTCGGTCGCCGGCGTCGCGCGCGAGGTCGGCGCCGTCACCGGCAAGGAGTCGAAGTGGCCGGCCGCGACTCCCGACGAGAGCGGACAGCCTGCTGCGGAGCGCTGCACCGTCGAGATCGCCGAGCCTGAGCTGTGCCCCCGCTACACGGCACGGATCATCGAGGGCGTGGGGATCGGGCCTTCGCCCGAATGGCTTGCCCGCAAAGTGGCCGCGGCGGGCGCGCGTCCCATCAACAACGTGGTCGATGCGACGAACTACGTCATGTTCGAGCTGGGGCAGCCGCTCCACGCCTTCGATATGGACACGCTGGGCCCAGCGGGCGACGCAGTGCGCATCATCGTACGCCGCGCGGACAAGGGAGAGGACCTCGTCACGCTCGACGGACAGGACAGGCAGCTCTCCGAGGAGATGGTCGTGATCGCCGATCCGGGAGGGTCCGTCGCGCTCGCGGGTGTCATGGGCGGTCTGAAGACAGAGGTCTCTGACGGCACGAAGAACATCCTGCTCGAGTCCGCCTCCTTCGACCCCACGCGCATCAGTCAGACGAGTCGCACGCTCGGGCTCATGTCTGAGGCCTCGGTGCGGTTCGAGCGGCGCGTGGATGCGGAAGGGTGCGCCGCTGCCGTCGACCGCGCGGCGGCGCTCATCGCGGAGGTCGCGGGCGGCACTGTCGCTCCCGGCGTCGTGGACGAGTATCCGCTGCCCCCTGAGCCGGTCAGGCTCCAGCTTCGGCTCGAGCGGCTGAACTCGTTCCTGGGGACGTCCATTTCGGCCGAAGAGGCCTCGGACATCTTCTCTGGCCTGGGGCTCGGTGTGAGCGGGTCAGCAGACGTACTCGATGTGGACGTACCGTCCTACCGGCCCGATATCGTTCGCGAGGTCGATCTCGTCGAGGAGGTCGTGCGTGTCTGGGGCATGGACCGCGTGGCCTCCACCATGCCCGCGGGTCCCGGCCGCATAGGCGGTCTCACGCGCGCGCAGCGCTGGCGCGAGCGTCTCGGTGAGGCGATGCGAGCGGCCGGTCTGAACGAGGCGATGACGTACGCCTTCTCGCAGCCCGAGGAC
>JAUVQN010000091.1 GCA_030598125.1 Coriobacteriia bacterium
ACCGACTACGATGTCGGCGTCGAGGGCGCGGACGCGGCTCCCGTCACGAACGATGAGGTCCTCCGTGTCTTCGAGGCGAACAACGACAAGCTGCGCGGCCTCCTGCATGCCATGATCCCCGCGCTGCCAGCAGAGCGGACGTGCGAGTGTGCGCACGCACTGGAGGGCGCCGCTTTCTAGGCGCGCGGCCCCGGAAGGGACGCGCCGGCGAGGTGACTCGGCCGTGTTCGACCTGCCCGCACTGAGGCTAGGCCGCCTCTTCGGCATCCCCGTCGAGGTCAACGTCTCCTGGCTGCTCGTCTTCGTGCTGGTGGCGTCGTCGCTCGCGTTCAACTACTTCACCGTCTTCCCGGATCAGCCGCTCTGGCTCAACATCCTGATCGCCGTCGTCTCGTCGGTCCTCTTCTTCGCCTCGGTCGTGATGCACGAGGTGAGCCATTCGCTCGTCGCGAGGGCCGGGGGCACGCGGGTGCGTAAGATCACGCTGTTCGTGTTCGGCGGCGTCGCCCAGATGGAGGACGAGCCGGAGAGCCCCGGTCGCGAGTTCGCGATGGCCCTCGCGGGGCCGGCGATGAGTGTAGCCATCGCGATCGTCTGCTTCGGCGCCTGGCTCGCGCTGGCCGTGGCGGGAGCATGGCCTGTGCTGCTGGGCGTGCTGGAGTACCTGTGGGTCATCAACCTCGGCGTCGCTGTGTTCAACCTGCTGCCGGGCTTCCCGCTCGACGGCGGACGGCTTCTCAGAGCGGTGCTGTGGTGGCTCACGGGCGACATCCTGAAGGCCACGCGCTGGGCTGCGGCCGCCGGCCGTGTCATCGGGTACGGACTCATGGCGTTCGCTCTGGTCGGGGTCGTGCTGGGCAACTTCGGACTCATATGGCTCGCACTCGTCGGGTGGTTCCTCACGACGATGGCCGAAGGGTCGTACCGCTCGCAGCTCGCACGGTCCCGACTCCACGAGGTGAGCGTCGCGTCGCAGATGTCGGCGCCGGCTGTCGTCGCGCCGGGTGACATCACCCTCGAGACGATGGCGAACGACTACTTCCTCGGCGGTCGTCACAGCAAGTACCCGGTCGTGCTCGGCGGGCGGCTGGTGGGTCTCCTCGACATGGGCGAGTTGAAGCGCGTCCCCCGCGACCGCTGGCCCGCGACTCGTGTGGCCGATGTCATGCAGGGAGACGTGGGCGACCTGCTCGTCGGGGCGGACCAACACCTCGATTCGGTCCTCGGCCGTCTGGGCGGCGATGGACCCGGGGCGCTCCTCGTGGTCGCAGAGGGGCGCCTGGTCGGCATCATCACGAAGTCCGACGTGGTGCGCGCGCTGCACGAGACGGACCCGCACGCCCATTCACCGGCGTGAACGCACCGTTCGCGGGAGTGCCTGCCCGGCTTGCTTGTAACACCTTGTAACAGTAGTTACGATGTGGTGTGTGGGCGACCACAGGGGTAAGCAGGCCGTGGGTAGATCCTCCGTAGAACAGATTCCAGAGGGTGTCATCGAGCGACTCCCTATGTATCTCAACGTCTTGATCCAGCTCAGACAGGACGGTCCGTCGACCGCGTCCAGTGCGACGGTCGGGCAGCTGACGGAGATCAATCCTGCGCAGGTGAGGCGCGATCTCACACACTTCGGCTCCTTCGGCCGGCGCGGTATCGGCTACGACGTCACGACGCTGATCGACAAGATCCAGCAGATCCTCGGCTCCGATCACACACACCGGCTGGTGCTCGTCGGAGCGGGCCATCTCGGGACCGCGATCGCTTCGTACGACGGCCTGAGGAGGCACGGCTTCATCGTCTCCGCCATCTTCGACGCCGACCGTCGGAAGGTGGGCAAGCGAATCGGCGACGTGATCGTGCAGTCGATCGACGAGCTCGATCGCACACTGAAGGACCAGGCCATCAGGATCGGCATCATCGCCGTGCCGCCGGATGCTGCCCAGGAGGTCGCCGACGAGCTGGCGGCGGGAGGTGTGCGGGTGATGCTCAACTACACCCCGCAGGTGGTGAACGTCCCCGAGGGCGTGCAGCTCCACAACACCGATCCCGTCAGGGAGCTCCTGCACACGCTGTACTATCTGTCCCGGCTCGAGGGCGTGGCACGCGTGTAGGTATGTGATACGCTAGCCGCTGGACTCGCGCAGGCGTATGACCTGCGAAGGACCTGTCGTGAGGCTCGCCCGTCCTTGGGAGGACGGGCGGTGTGAATGGAGGTTCGATTGGCTCCACTACCGTTCGGTCTCGGTGTGACCGAGCTGATCATCATCCTGGTGATCATCCTCATACTCTTCGGTCCGAAACGTCTTCCCGCGCTCGGCAAGTCCATCGGCAAGACCATGCGGTCGATCCGAGAGGGCGCCGACGAGGGCGTGGACGACGACGAGGACGAGACCGAGACTGAGGAAGCACCCAAGCCCAAGAAGAAGCCGGCCAAGGACGAGGCTGCCGAGGACGACGAAGAGTAGCCAGACCCCGCCGCATTCACGGGCCCTCTCGACGGCGCGTTCCTGACGCACCTCAAGAGGGTCCTTGTATCTGCCGAATCGTACGGTATACTCACCCGAGATTCCGGGTGTTCCCGCTGTCAGGAACGCTGTTGGACTGAGAGGAAGGGACCCCACAGAGAGCCCCTCGGATGGTGTGACAGGAGCCGTAGGATGCACAAGGAAGAGCTGCTCACCGAAGAAGGACTCGTACGCCTCGAGGAGGAGTTGGCGCACCTCGAGAACGTGCGAAGGCGCGAGGTGGGCGAGCGGATCAAGCAGGCCAAGGAGTTCGGCGACCTCTCGGAGAACTCCGAGTACGAAGACGCCAAGAACGAGCAGGCGTTCGTCGAGGCTCGGATCTCCGAGATCAGTCAGATCCTCGCGAACGCGACCATCATCTCCAGCCCGGCCAAGCGGACCAGCAAGGTCGTGCTCGGGCTCCGCGTCGAGCTGAAGGACCTCCAGACCAAGGACGTTCGCACGTATCAGCTCGTCGGCTCGGCGGAAGCGGACCCCGCGCACGACAAGATCTCCAACGAGTCGCCGGTGGGCAACGCGATTCTCGGATCCAAGAAGGGCGACATCTGCAGCGTCACCGTACCCTCGGGCAAGGTACTGAAGTACGAGGTCCTCGCGGTCAGGCGCTAGGCCGGCCATGTCGGACGCCGACGAGCAGGGGGCGGAGCACGCTTCGGCCGGCGAGGAGATTCTCCGGTCGAGACGCGCCAAGCTCGAGTCCCTGAGGGAGCGCGGCGACGACCCCTATCCCGCGCGGTTCGACACCTCCGCTCACGCCGCCGTGCTCGCCGAGCGTCATGCGGGACTCGAGGACGGCGAGGAGTCCGACGACGTCGTGAGCGTGGCGGGCAGGCTCGTCGCGCGTCGGGAGCAAGGGACGCTCGCGTTCCTCGTCGTCCGGGACACCACCGGCGACCTTCAGCTGTTCTGCCGGGCCAACGTGATGGGCGAGGACGCCTTCGCACAGCTCGACATGCTCGATCTGGGCGACTGGATCGGTGCGAGCGGCCGGGTCGTGCGCACGAGGCGCGGCGAACTGTCCGTGATGCCCGAGTCCGTGACGCTCCTCTCCAAGTCCCTCCGGCCTCTGCCGGAGAAGTACCACGGTCTCATGGACACGGAGACACGCTACCGGCAGCGCTATCTCGACCTGATCTCGAACCCTGAGGTCAAGCGCGTCTTCGAGGTGCGGTTCGCGGCTCTCGCAGCGATGCGGCGCTTCATGGAGTCGCGCGGGTTCGTCGAGGTCGAGACTCCGATGCTGCACCCCATCCCCGGCGGCGCGAACGCGCGCCCGTTCTCGACGCACCACCGCGCGCTCGATATGGAGCTCTACTTGAGGATCGCACCCGAGCTCTATCTCAAGCGGTTGCTGGTGGGGGGCTTCGAGAAGGTCTTCGAGCTGAACCGGTCGTTCCGTAACGAGGGCGTGTCCGTGCGGCACAACCCCGAGTTCACGATGCTCGAGGCGTACGAGGCCTTCACCGACCTCGACGGGATGATGGAGCTCGTGGCGGGGCTGGTTCGGCACGTCGCGAGCGAGGTGCTGGGGACCACGGCCCTCTCGTACCAGGGCACGGAGATCGACTTCGGTCCCGAATGGCAGAGGGCGAGCATGCTCGACCTCGTGTCGGGTGCCGTCGGGCGTGAGATCACGCTGGAGACGCCGATACCGGAGCTCGGCGAGCTCTGCGAGGAGCACGGGATCCCGCGGGAGGCCGGCTGGGGGCCGGGCAAGCTCGTGAACGAGCTCTTCGAGAAGCTCGTCGAGCACGAGATCGATGGTCCCACGTTCGTCGTCGACTATCCCCTGGAGACGTCGCCGCTCGCCAAGCGGAAGCCTGGCGCACCGGGTCTCACCGAGCGCTTCGAGGTCATCGTCGTCGGCCGGGAGATCGCGAACGCCTTCTCGGAGCTGACCGACCCGGACGATCAGCGAGCGCGGTTCGAAGCACAGGCTGCCGCTCGGAGCGGCGGCGACGAAGAGGCGATGGGCTACGACGAGGACTTCCTGCGAGCGCTCGAGCACGGGATGCCGCCGGCGGGCGGTCTCGGCGTCGGCGTCGACCGCTTGGTCATGCTGCTCACGGATGCGCCGTCGATCCGCGACGTGCTGCTCTTCCCGCACTTGCGGCCGGAGGCCGACTGAGGTGCCCGACTGAGGTGCGACGGAGCTGACGCGCGGACGGAGCTGACGCGCGACCTGAGTCGGACTCGCTCAGGTATGGCACTGGCTTTGCTCTGAGTGCGAGACGAGTGCGAGACAAGACCGCCGAGCGGTCACGCGTCGGTAGGGACTCCACGATATACTGGTTCTTGCCGACACCATAGTGAGAGAGCCCGATCGGCTCAGGGGCACCCAAAGGGGAGGTTCGGCGATGTTCGAGCGATTCACAGAGAAGGCCCGGCGGGTCGTCGTCTACGCGCAAGAAGAAGCGCGCATGCTGAATCAGAACTACATCGGCACCGAGCACCTCCTGCTCGGTCTGATCCGCGAGCAGGACGGCGTCGCCGCGAAGGCCCTCGAGAGCCTCAACATCTCGCTCGAGGACGTCCACAGCCGAGTCGAGGAGCTCATCGGCCAGGGCACGTACGTGCCGACGGGCCACATCCCCTTCACCCCGCGTGCGAAGAAGGTCCTGGAACTCTCGCTCAGGGAGGCGCTCCAGCTCGGCCACAACTACATCGGCACCGAGCACATCCTCCTGGGTCTGATACGTGAAGGGGAGGGTGTCGCGGCGCAGGTCCTGCTGTCGCTCGGTGCCGACCTTGAGAAGGTGCGCTCCGCCGTCATCCAGCTCCTCTCCGGCTACTACGGGAAGCAGTCCGAGGGCGGCGAGGAGAGTGGAGGCGTCACGGAGGCGAGCCAGCTCCTCGACGAGTTCGGCCGCTGTCTCACGAGACTCGCTCGCGAGGGCAAGCTCGATCCCGTCGTCGGCCGCTCGACCGAGATCCAGCGCGTGATGCAGATCCTGTCTCGGCGTACCAAGAACAACCCGGTCCTCATCGGAGAACCGGGCGTGGGTAAGACCGCGGTCGTCGAGGGTCTCGCGCAGAACATCGCGCGCGACGACGTGCCGGAGACGCTCAGGG
>JAUVQN010000084.1 GCA_030598125.1 Coriobacteriia bacterium
GACTCACGCGTGAGCAGCCGCTCCAGTTCGTCAAGACCCATGTCCGGCGGGACCGTCACGACGTCACCGCCCATGAAGCCCTTCACCGGAGCGTGCTCGAGGCCGTGACGCGATGCCTTGTCCACATCCTTGCGCGTCACGATACCCACGAGTGCGTCGTCGTCGACGACGGGCAGCCCGCCGTGCCCCCACCGTCCCATGATCTCACCGGCCTCGGACATCGGCGTGTCCGACCTCACCGTCCTGACGGGGGTCGAGCCGATCTCGCCGGCGGTCAGAGGCGGCCGTACCTCCGCTTCCAGAGCACGGCGCACGAGTCCCAGCACCTCGTCGCGGGACACCCGCTGCATCGACGCGGACGCGGCCTGCGAGTGCCCGCCGCCACCCACGTGACCCAGCACTGCGCCGATATCCACTTCGGCGATCCTGCTCCGACCGACCACATACAGCCTGTCGGGCATCTCCATCGCAGCCACGACGACCCGGTAGCCCATGTCCTCGCAGAGGTAGTGCGTCACGACGCTCGCGGAGTCCACGTATTCCAAGAGCGACACGTACCCCACGGCGATCTCCTGCCCGTGCACGTCCCAGAGCTGGAGGTCCCCCACTAACGCGTCGAGCAGCGCTCGCTGCTCGGGCGTGAGCACCCGCGAGAGGAACTGCGCCACCACCTCGAGATCGGCACCGACGCGCATGAGGTACGCCGCAGCTTCGGCATCGTACGCAGTCGAGCTCGGGTACGTGAGCGAGCCCGTATCCTCGTGGATCCCGAGCAGCAGCGCTGTCGCCTCCAGGGGCGTCAGCTCGACTCCTCGGTCCATGATCTCGTGCACCAGGATCGACGTCGTCGCGCCCGTCTCCATCGACCGGTCCTCGGCGCCCTCGACATCGTCGTCGCTCCTGGGATGGTGGTCGTAGACGACGACCTCGACCTCCGGGTCGCGCGCCACGGGCCCCAGCTCGCCGATCCGTGAAGGCTCCCGGGTGTCCACCATCACGAGCCGGTCCACGGCCTGCAGGTCCAGTCTCTTCAGCTCGACGAAGTCGAGCATATCCTGGTGGAGACTGTGGAACTCCCGCACGTTGCGGTTCTGCGAACCGAGGTACACGCCGTGCGCGCCGGGATAGAGTTTCACCGCGGCGATGGTCGCCGCGTACGCGTCGAAGTCGGGGTTCGCATGTCCCACGACGACCTGCACGTGCGTCTCCCGCCTTCAGTCGAGGAAGAGCGAGCGGGGCTGTGGCGGCTCCTTCGAGAAGGACACCGCATCGCGGAAGCGGGCTTCTCCCTCGTCGAGTCTCGATTCGTCCGCGGCCCGCAGCGTCGCCAGCGCGTCGCCCGCGGCCACCTCGTCCCCCACACGGACCTCGAGCAGGATGCCCGCGCCCATGTCGATGTCGTCCTCCTTGTGCAGCCGCCCCGCACCCAGCAGGGCCGCGGCGCGACCCACTGCCTCGGTCTCGAAGCCTGCCACGTAGCCGTCGCGCTCGGCCCGAACCGTCCTCACGAGACGGCTCGCGGGCAGGAGCGACAAGTCTTCCACGATCCGCGCGTCCCCACCCTGCGCCTCGATCCAGGCGGCGAAACGCTCGAGCGCTCGACCGCTCTCGAGGGCGTCCACGAGAAGGGTCCTCGCCTCGGCCTCGCCGGTCGCGACGTCTCCGAGCACCAGCATGCGCGAGCCGAGCGTGAGGCACACTTCCGTGAGCGCTTCGGGCCCTTCACCGCGGAGCGTCTCCACGGCCTCCGCGACCTCGATGGCGTTGCCGACCGCCATGCCGAGCGGCTGGTCCATGTCCGTCAGGTAGCACTCGACCCTCCGCCCGAGCTCCGCTCCCACGCGGGTGAGTTCGTCGGCCAGCACGCGGGCCTCCTGGGGTGTCTTCATGAACGCCCCGGAGCCCACCTTCACATCGAGCACGGTCGCGTCGGTCCCACCCGCGACCTTCTTCGAGATTATCGAGCCCACGATCAGCGGGATGGAGGGGACGGTGGCCGTGACATCCCTCAGCGCGTACATACGCTTGTCGGCCTCTGCGACGCCCGGCAGCTGCGAGATCACGGCGACGCCGATGTCCCGCACCTGGCGGACGAACTCCTCTTCACCGAGCCCGACACGGAACCCGGGTATCGACTCGAGCTTGTCGAGCGTCCCGCCGGTGTGGCCGAGCCCTCTGCCGCTCATCTTCGCGACGAACGCTCCGCAGGACGCCACGAGCGGCGCGAGCACCAGCGTGGTCGTGTCCGCCACGCCGCCGGTGGAGTGCTTGTCGACGATCTTGCCCTCGATCGAGGAGAGGTCCAGCACGTGTCCCGTCCGTACCATGGCGTCGGTCAGCCATACCGTCTCGTCCGAGTCGAGGCCGTTCAGGAGCGTCGCCATGAGCCATGCGGCCATCTGGTAGTCAGGCGTCTCCCCGCGCGTGTAGGAGTCGACGACGCAGAACATCTCCTCCTCCGTGTGCGCCGCCCCGTCGCGCTTGACCTCGATGAGCTCCTCGAACGTGGAGTCGCACGCACCACTCACGCCCCCCGCACCTCCTCGAGGAAGCTCGTACCGCGCAGGCACGATCCACCCAGTCCGTAGAAGTCCAGCACGGTCTCACCGATGTCGCCGAACGTCCTGCGCACGCCGAGATCCACACCCCGGTCCACGCCCTTGACCTTGGCGATGAGCGGTGTGTACTCGCGGCTGTGATCCGTCGAGGCCGTCGTCGGGTCGCATCCGTGATCGGCCGTGATGACGAGTAGGTCCCCTTCGACCATGGCGTCCAGGAGCTCGGGCATCCTCGCGTCGACCGCCTCGAGGCCCTTCGCGTAGCCCTCGGCGTCGTTGCGGTGCCCCCAGAGCATGTCGAAGTCGACGAGGTTGCAGAAGACGAATCCCTCGTCGTCACCGCCCACACGCTCCACGAGCTTGTCGAACCCGTCCATGTTGTCGTGGAGGTGGGGTGAGGCGTCCACGCTCTTCCACGCGAAGATGTCGCCGATCTTGCCGACGCCCCACACGTGGTGACCGGCACGCTTCAACAGGTCGAGCGCCGTGTCCTCGAACGGCTCGACCGAGAAGTCGCGCCGCCGGTCGGTCCGTACGTACGTGGGCCCCTCCGGGTCGTCTCCGGTGACGAACGGCCGCGCGATCACGCGCCCGACCCCATGGGGCGGGACGAGCAGCGCCCGCGACGTGCGGCACATATCGTAGAGCTCCTCGATGGGGATGACGTCCTCGTGCGCGGCGATCTGGAAGACGGAGTCGGCGGACGTGTAGACGATCGGCTTGCCCGTGGCAACGTGCTCGTCTCCGAGATCCTGGATGATCACGGTGCCGCTCGCAGCATAGTTGCCGAGCCAACCTCTTCCGACACGGGCGTCGAACTCGTCCAGCACGTCATCGGGAAAACCATCGGGATACGTCGGGAAGGGCTCCTCTAGGACGACGCCCATCATCTCCCAGTGCCCTGTGGTCGTGTCCTTGCCCGCCGAGAGCTCCGCGCTCTTGCCCCAGGATGCGGTCGGCGCGTCGACTGGCGGCACTCCCTCGATGCCGGTGATGTCACCGAGTCCCATAGCGCCCAGGTTCGGCATGCGGAGTCCGCCCACGGCGCGGGCCGTGTTCGCGATCGTGTTCGATCCGGTGTCGCCGTAGTCGGCCGCGTCTGGCAGCGCGCCGACACCGACGCTGTCCAGGACGAGCACGATCGCCCGCGGTCCCCTTCGCTCGGCTCCCACAGCGGACTCCTCTCGACGACCGCGCCTCGCGTCGCCCGCTCGCGCGACATCGCCCTCGCTACCCGCGAGTGGGTACGTGTCGAGGATACCGGAGTCGGACCTGTGCGGGTCGTCTCGGATCTCGCTGCGCGCTCACACCACGACGCGCGCGAGCTCCTCGAGGCTCGTGATGCCGGCGGCCACCTTGTCGAGCGCGTCTGCCCTGAGCGTCCTCATGCCCTGCGACACCGCCGCGTCGCGGAGCTCCTCGATCGGAGCCTCCGCCAGCAGCAGCCGGCTCAGCTCATCCGACATGGACATGACCTCGAAGAGGCCGATCCGGCCGCGATAGCCCGTGTTCGCGCAGCGCTCGCAGCCGACGGCTCGGAAGACCTGAGGGGGCGTCTCGCCCGAGAGGTCAAAACCCGCACGCACGAGCTGCTCGTCTGTGAGCGGGGTCTGCTCCTTGCAGTCTGGGCAGAGCCGGCGGGCCAACCGTTGCGCGATCACGCCGATGAGCGCCGAGCTGACGATGAACGGCGGGACCTCCATGTCCACGAGCCGCGTCAGCGAGGCGGGTGCGTCGTTCGTGTGGATGGACGAGAGGACCAGATGGCCGGTGAGCGCGGCCCGCACCCCGACCTGCGCCGTCTCCGGGTCGCGCATCTCGCCGATCATGACGACGTCCGGGTCGGAGCGAAGGATCGAGCGCAGGCCGACGGCGAACGTCAGCCCGATCTTCGGGCGCGCCGCCACCTGTGTCAGCCCCGGGAGCCGGTACTCCACCGGATCCTCGACCGTGATGATCTTCCGACTCGGGTCGTTGATGAGGCTGAGTGCCGCGTAGAGCGACGTCGACTTGCCCGACCCGGTCGGCCCCGCCGAGAGTATGGCCCCGTACGGCTTCGACAGGAGATCCCGCACGATCTCCAGATGGTGCTCGGCCATGCCGAGGTCCTCGAGCTTCCGGAAGGCCAGCCCCTCGTGGAGTATCCGGATCGTCACCGCCTCGCCGTACGGCGTGGGAAGCGTCGCGATCCTCAGATCGACGGCCTCGCCGTCTACGATGACCGACGTCCGCCCGTCCTGGGGGAGTCTCCGCTCGGCGATGTCGAGCTCGGCCATGATCTTGACCCTGCTCGTGATCCCGGCGCGGGCGTTGCGGGGAAGTTGCACGACGTCTTGGAGCACACCGTCTATCCGGAACCGGACCTGCACACCGTCCTCGCCGGGCTCGAGGTGGACGTCGCTGGCACGCTCCATGACGGCCTCGCGAACGATCTGGTTCACGAGACGGACGATCGGGACGTCCTCCTCCCCCGGCTCCACCTCCCCCTCCTCCGCGAGCTGCACGTCCTCGGGCATCTCGAAGATGACGTCGGCCGACGCCATATGCTTCTCGATCGCGTAGGCGATGTCCGACGAAGTCGCCACGACCGGGGCGACGCGCAGCTCCGTCATGAGACGGATCTCGTCCATCGTCTCGATATCGAGCGGGTCCGCCATCGCCACGACGAGCGATCCGTCGTCGAACGCGACGGGAACGGCCCGCTGCGAGCGAGCGAACTCCACCGGGATCCGCGCGGAGGCCTCGCGGTCCACACCGAACTCGGAGAGCCGCACGTAGCGCAGGCCCTTCTGTTCCGCGAGCATGCAGGCGATGGCCTCTTCGTTGACGCCGAACTCGCGCACGAGGACCTCACCCAGCTTGCCGCCGACGGCAGCCTGGGCGGCCAGGGCCTCCTCGATCGTGTCGAGGTCGCAGACACCACCCGCGACCAGGAGCTCTCCAAGACGCTCGCGCCTGTACTCCACGGGCTCCCCCTCGGGGCACGCGCACGCAGGACATCCCCTATTACTTCGGCCTGGTGAGGATGGGGGCTTAGCCCCCGACAGGGGCGTGCTGCTCAGGCCCGGCGTCTGAGTGCGCTCAATCCCCACTCCACGAGGAGGAGCAGACCCACGGTGATCGTCGCATCCACGTCGAAGGACCCGCCGTACGGGGTCGAGATCGCGTCCACGCCGAACGGGATGACGAGGTAGCGGGACAGTTCCAGGTACTTGGCCCCGAGGTCGGTGGTCGCGAGCGTCCCGAAGAAGGCGACGACGACGTGCACTACCAGGGCGACCGCGACCGCCCAGAGGATGTCCATCACGATGAGCAGCAGCGACTTCAAGCCCTTGGACACGTCGAATCCCCCGATCGGCGCCCGCTCGATGCGAGGTCATTATCCCCGAGGGAGGCCCCGGGGCGCCAGCGCGACCAGTCCGGCGCGGCTCGCTACCGCAGGCCGTCGGAGATGAGACGCCCGATCATCTTCTCGGCGACCTCGTCGGACCGCACGCCGCCCGCGAGCCTGCAGCGCGCGCTGGACGCGTTCCGGTCTGATCTCCGGCGCCGATTCCAAGCTCGCGCGTGCGCGCTCGAGCAGCTCGAGCGCTACGCCATCGCGGGGAGCGACAGCCTCACATGAAGA
>JAUVQN010000129.1 GCA_030598125.1 Coriobacteriia bacterium
CGGCCCGCGCGAGTTGCGCAAGGCGGCAGATGGAGTCCTCGACCTCCTTGGCCGCGATCATCATGAGATCGGCGAGCTCGTCGATCACGATCACGATGTACGACATGGGCGCGAGCGTCTCGTCCTTGGTCTCCTGTGCCCGCTCGTTGTACTGGGCGATGTTCCGAACCCCCGCCTTCTGGAGACGCCTGAGTCTCGACTCCATCTCCTGTACCGCCCAGTGCAGCGCGGACGCGGCCTCCTTCGCCTCCGTGACCACGGGGACGTAGAGGTGCGGGATGCCGTTGTAGAGGTTGAGCTCGATCCTCTTCGGGTCGATCAGGATCAGCCGGACCTCTGACGGCGTCGCGCGCATCAGCAGCGACATGAGCATGGCGTTGATGCCGACCGATTTCCCGGTCCCCGTCGAGCCCGCGATGAGCAGATGCGGCATCCCGGCGAGGTCGGAGACGACCGCGTCGCCGGACACATCCATGCCGATCCCCAAGGCGAGCGGACTCGTCTCGGCCGCCGACGCGCCGTCGAGCACGTCGCCGAGCGTGACGATCGTGCGGCGCGTGTTGGGCACCTCGATGCCGACGAGCGACTTGCCGGGGATCGGAGCGAGGATGCGGATCGTCGGCGCCGCGAGCGCGAGCGCGAGATCGTCGGAGAGCGCGGTCACCCGGTGCACCTTGACGCCCTTCGCGATATCCACCTCGAACATCGTCACCGTGGGGCCGGCGGTCCACGCCACCACGTTCGACGGGATGTCGAACGTGAGGAGGGTCTGCTCGATGACGTCGGCTGTCCCGCGCAGCTCCTTGTCGGACGCGCGCTCGCTGCCGCGTCTCCCGGTCCTCCTGAGCAGCGTCTGTGGCGGCAGGTCGAACCCCTCGCGCGCTCTCGGTGCGACGACCTGGGTGGTCGGGAGCGTCTCGCGCCGTGACTCCGGATCCTCGCGCTTGCGTGAGCGCTTCTTCGGCGTCTCGTGGTCGGCTTCGACGCCGTTCGCATCGGAAACGGGATCGCTGAGGGGCATCGTCCGAGCGCCCCGGTGCGGCCGCGGCTCGGGCTCTGTCTTCTCGCGGCCGGCGGAGAAGCTCCTCATGGCTCGTCCGACACTTCCCGAGAGCGAGAAGCCGGTCGCGAACATGAGCGACGTGATGAGCGCAGCGAGCAGGAGGATGGCAGAGATCGCCGTTCCGAGGAGGCTCTCGAGCGCCCATGCGACCGCTCCGCCGACGTACCCGCCGTACGCGCGCGCCGTATCCGTGGCCCAGTACGTGGGCTCGGGCGCCGCCAGCGAGACCAGCGACACGATGGCGAGGAAGGCGACGCCGAGCCCGCCGCCGATGGCGAGCTCGTCGATCTCGAGCTGCGGGAAGAAGAACGTGACGCCCCACGCGAGGATGAAGACGGGGACGAGGTAGGCGCCCACGCCGAACGCATCCTTCAGAAGGCCTGCGATGACGCGTGGCACGACGCCGGAGGATTCGGTGACGACGGCTATGAAGAGCGCGACAGCGAGCGCGCACAACGCCACACCGTAGATCTCGTCACGTATGTCGTTGCTGCGGCCGGCCTTGCCGCGGCCACCCTTGCCGCTCGACGAGGCCTTCGTGCCCTTCTTGCTGCGCTTGTCGGCCATACCCTCCCTCGGGTCAGGCGACGTACTGCCACACGAGCACAGCGGTCCCCACAAAGGCCGTGTACGCTGCGAACACGTACAACGAACCGACCTTAAGATACGCCAGCAGTGCCGCTATCGCCAGGTAGCCCACGAGTGCCGCGGTGACGAAGCCCGCGAGTGCGACGATCGGGTCGGGGAAGGGCGCTCCCGCCGTCACGTCCAGCGCAGATCTTGCTGTCGCGGCGAGTATCACCGGTACGGACATGAGGAACGAGAAGCGGGCCGCGCTCTCTCTGTCCAGGCCCGCACCCATACCCGCAGCGATGGTGGCGCCCGAGCGCGAGACTCCGGGGGCGATAGCGGCTCCTTGGGCGACGCCGATGAGCGCCGCCTTCCACCAGGAGAGCTCCGCCTCCCCGTGGATGTCGCGGCGGGACAAGAGCTCCGCTGCCGTGAGTGCGCCTGCCGTGACGAGCATGAAGACGCCGACCCACGCGACCTGCTCGAAGAACGACTCGAAGAGGTCGTCGAAGGCGAGCGCGATCAGGACCGTCGGAACGGTCGCGATCACGATGAGCCACGCGAGCCTGCGATCCTGCGCGAGTCTGGCGTCCTTCGTGAAGACCGCTCTCGTCATGCGGACGAGGTCCGCGCGGAAGTACACGACGACCGCGATGAGCGTCCCGGCGTGCAGGAGGACGTCGAACGCGATTCCCGCATCGTCCCACCCGAAGACGGTCGGAACGAGCACGAGGTGCCCCGAGGAGGAGATGGGCAGGAACTCGGTCAGGCCCTGTACGGCGCCGAGGAGGATCGCCTGGAAGACGGACATCCCCGGCTAGACCTCCATCACCACGGGGATGATGATGGGGCGGCTTCTGCTGCGCTCCCACATGAAGCTCGAGAGGGAGTCCTTGAGGGCGCGCTCGACGACCGATCGGTCGGTGACACCCTCGGAAGCCGTCTTCTCGAGCGCTTTCGCGAGACGCCGCCGGGCCTCGGCGAGCAGATCGGGGTCGGGATCGCCGAGCGCGACGCCGCGCATGACGAGCTCGGGCTCGGATGTAATGCTGCCGTCGTGGCGGTCGATCGCGACCATGACCGTGACGAAGCCGTCCTGTGAGAGCACCTTACGGTCACGCAGGACCACGCTACTCACATCCCCTACGCGCAACCCGTCGACGTAGACGACGCCGGACGGTACCGGCTTGCCGACCCGCGCGGTCTCGGGTGTGAGCTCGAGCGGGGAGCCGTTCTCTAGCACGAAGACGTGGTCCGCCGGTATCCCGACCTCCTCTGCGAGCAGCGCGTGGGCACGGAGGTGGCGCGTCTCACCGTGGATCGGCATGAAGTAGCGCGGCCTCGTGAGGTTGATCATCATCTTGAGCTCCTCGGCTGCTCCATGTCCTGAGACGTGGACGTCCGAGATGGAGCGATGGAAGACGTCCGCTCCCGCCTTGAACAGCCGGTTGATCACGCGGCTGACGGCCTTCTCGTTGCCGGGGACCGGAGCGGCCGATATCACGACCGTGTCACCCTCCTGGATGACGACGGTCTTGTGCTCCGCGTTGGCCATCCTCGCGAGCGCTGAGAGCGGCTCGCCCTGACTTCCCGTGGAGAGCACGACGATCTTCTCGGGAGCGAGCCCCCCGATGTCGTAGGCATCCCGGAGGTCGTCATCGCTGATGTCGAGGTATCCGAGTTCGCGGGAGATACGGACGTTCTGGATCATCGAGCGTCCGGTAACCACGACCTTCCGCCCGCAGCCGACAGCGGCGTCACAGACCTGCTGGATGCGGTGGATGTGCGATGCGAATGACGCCACGATGATGCGCTGGTCCGCCTCGGCGAATATCTGCCGCAGCTTCCGTCCGACCTCCGCCTCGGGCCGAACGATGCCCGGCCGCTCCGCATTCGTGGAGTCGGACATGAGGAGGAGCACGCCCTTCTGTCCCGCCTTCGTGAGCGCGGCGAAATCGGTCGCCCTGCCGTCGATCGGAGTCTGGTCGAACTTGAAGTCCCCGGTGTGGAGGATGTTGCCGACGGGCGTCCTGATCGAGAGCGCCACCCCGTCCGGAATGGAGTGGTTCACCGCGATGAAGTCGAACCCGAAGAGGCCCAAGTTGACGTGCTGTCCGGCCTCGACCTCCCGCAGCTTGGCGCCGCCGACGCCGCGCTCCTCGAACTTCGCGGAGACCAAGCCGAGCGTGAGCCTCGTGCCGAGCACGGGCACCGTCTTCTCGAGGTCGTTCAACAGGAACGGGAGCGCGCCGACGTGGTCCTCGTGCCCGCCGGCCCCGAGCAGTCCCGGGAGTTGCGCGACGTCATGGACAGGATCGGTCTCCTCGCGTGAGGCCGGCACGTCGCACACCGCTGCGTCACTCCCGGTACCGCGGCCCCGCACAGC
>JAUVQN010000123.1 GCA_030598125.1 Coriobacteriia bacterium
CCCACAGCGACACCGACACCGGCTCGCCGGTGAGCGCGCGGAACGTCAGTGGCGTGACGAACCGCGCGGCCGCATCCGTCATGACCACCTTGACGCGGAAACCATCGCGCATCAGCGCGCGAGCCAGCTCGCACGACTTGTACGCCGCGACACCGCCCGTCACGCCGAACAGGATCGTGTGTGTGGCCTCTTCGATCATCGCCTCTTCCTGGACGAGAAGGGATTGGAACAGTATGCCACCCCTGCGGGCTCGGACGCCTCCCGCGGCCTGTGACGGGGTCGCGAGGTGAGGCGCGCTGCGCGTACGCGGTTGGGAAGATACCCTAGGGACGACCGCGGGCACGGCGGCCGGCGAGGACTCGACGGAGGTGCGCATGGCAGAGACATCGGCCCCCTACTCGGTCGAAGAGGTCCGCATCAAGATCGGCGGGCAGGCAGGGTTCGGGATCAAGGCCTCGGGACAGATGCTCGCGCGCGCGTTCGTGTCAGCGGGCCTGAACACGTTCGACCTGACCGAGTACCCGTCGCTCATCAGAGGCGGGCACAACGTGTTCGGCGTCAGAGTGGGCCCCGAGCCGGTACCGAGCCAGGTCGAGCCGGTGGACGTCCTCGTCGCGCTCAACCAGGAGACGATCGATCTGCACCTCGACGAGCTCGGCGACGGAGCAGCGGTCATCTTCGACCCGAGCGAGGCGGAGGGACCCGCCGGTGCCCGTGGCGTCCCCGTACCGCTCGACGAGTTCGCCGAGACGGCCGGGGCGAAGATCATGCGCAACACGGTGGCGCTCGGTGCGGTGCTCGCGCTGCTCGACTTCCCCATGGAGCCGCTCGAGGAGTCGGTGCGCCGCCAGTTCTCGCACAAGAAGCCCGAGGTCGCCGATGGTAACGTGGAGGCCGCTCGAGCTGGGTACGAACACGTGCGCGAGCACTCCCCGGAACCGGTGCGCCGGCTCGTGCCGGTCGCGGGGGCGGCCCCCCAGCTGCTGATCGACGGCAACTCCGCAGTGGGGCTCGGGGCGCTCGCGGCAGGGATCGGCTTCTACGCCGCCTACCCGATGACGCCGGCCACCTCGCTCCTGCACTTCATGGCCGCGCACGAGCGGGACCGGGGCGTCGTCGTCAAACACGCAGAGGACGAGCTGGCCGCCATGAACATGGTCGTCGGCGCCTCCTTCACGGGCACGCGGGCGATGTGTGGCACGTCCGGAGGCGGCTTCGCCCTCATGACGGAGGCCTTCGGTCTCGCAGGTGTCGCGGAATCGGCTGTCGTCGTGATGGTGAGCCAGCGGCCAGGGCCGGCGACAGGCCTGCCGACCTGGACGGAGCAGGCGGACCTGAGGATGGTGATCCACGCCGCCCAGGGCGAGTTCCCCCGCGTGATCCTGGCACCCGGCGACCACACGCAGTGCTTCGAGTTCGCGTGGCGTGCCTTCGACCTGGCGGACAGGCTCCAGACCCCCGTCGTGCTGATGCTCGACAATTACCTCTCGGAGAACCGCGCCTCGGTGCCGGTTCTCGACACGGGCGCAGTGACCGTGGACCGCGGTGACATCGTGACGGCGGGCCACGTAGGCGAGGGCTACCTTCGGTACCGCGTCACCGACGACGGCGTCTCCACTCGCGCCGTGCCCGGTGTGCGTGGTGCGCTCCAGCTAACGAACTCCTACGACCACGACGAGTACGGCTTCGCGAACGAGGATGCCGCGATGCGTGACGCCCAGGAGGAGAAGCGGATGCGGAAGCTCGCACTCGCCCGAGGACTGGTCCCTCCCCCACTCGTTGAGGGAGCCGACGACGCCTCGGTGGGCCTCATCGTCTGGGGCAGCACGACCATGCCCGCTCGCCAGGCGCTCGAGTGGCTCGCCATGGAGGGCGTGCCCGCGCGCATGCTCCAGGTGACGACGCTCGAGCCGTTCCCGGCCGACGCGGTGGTCCGCTTCATCGAAGGGACGCCCCGCACCATGGTCGTCGAGGGGAACATGACCGGCCAGCTCGAGAGCCTGATCCGCGAGCACTGCCTGCTCGAGCCGGACGACTCGCTCAGACGCTACGACGGCAGGCCACTGGCCCCCGAGGGTATCCTCGAGCGCGCGAAGGAGGTGGCGTCACGTGCCTAGCCTCAAGGACTTCGAAGAGAGCGTGAAGCGCCCTACCTGGTGCCCCGGCTGCGGGAACTACGCGATGTGGCGAGCGCTGAAGCACGCGCTCGAGCGACTCGGGCTCGACTTCCACGAGTTCGTCGTCGTGTGGGGCATCGGCTGTCACGGCAACGGCGCCGACTTCCTGCGCTGCCAGGGATTCCATGCGCTCCACGGGCGGTCACTGCCCGTCGCGACCGGCATCGCACTGACGAACCCCGAGCTCAAGGTCATCGTGGAAGCCGGGGACGGGGACGCGTACGGCCTCGGACTGGGCCACTTCGTGCACTCGACGAGACGCAACGTGGACATGACCCTGATCGCACACAACAACCAGATCTACGGGCTGACGACCGGACAGGTCTCGCCCACCTCCGATCACCTGATGAAGACGGTCTCGACGCCTTCAGGGGTGCTCGAGTGGCCCGTGAACCCCACGGGGCTGGCGATCGCACAGGAAGCGACGTTCGTGGCCCGCGGTTTCGCGGGCGATATCGAGCAGCTCACTGACCTCTACGTGGCCGCGATCGAGCATCCGGGCTTCGCCGTGGTGGATGTCTTCCAGCCGTGCGTGACGTGGAACAAGGTGAACACCTTCAAGTGGTTCCGCGAGCGCGTCTACAAGCTCGAAGAGAAGGAGGGCTACGACCCCACCGACCGGGAAGCGGCGTTCGTAGAGTCGCTCTCGACCTTCCACGACCTCGTGTGCACGCCCGACGAGTGCCGGGTCCCCACCGGCGTCTTCCTGCGGATCGAGGGAGAGGAGACGTACCAGGAAGGGCTCGAGCAGCTCGATGGACCGATGTGGAGGAAGGCGGAGGCGCCGCGGGACGTGACCGCGGTGATGGACGAGTACCTGACCTGACGCGACCGAGGAGGACACACATGGAGGAGCGGACGAAGAGGACCCTGGCATGGCTGCTCGCGCTGGCGCTGGTCGTGGCCCTCGGAGGTCTCGCGGCGTGCACGAGCTCGTCGGAGGATGACGAGCGCACCGACCAGCAGACGAGCGATACGACGGGCGATGAGACCGAAGACGAAGCGACCGACGACTCGGGCGAGGACGACGCTGGATCCTCCGATCCGGCCGACGCCGAGCTCGAGGACGGCGCGATCGACATCTCTCAGGCCTACTTCGCGCGGTTCAGCGCCGTCGACTCGAGCGAGGTCGAGTTCGCCGTCGCGGTGATGGTGGAAGACAGCGAGGGCAACTGGTGGGCGCGGGTGACCGTCACCCCGACCGACACCTCCATGGAGACCGAGCAGATCTACACGAAGCTCGAGCCCGGCAACGAGGTCTGGTTCGCCATCGACATGGGGACCGGTATCGACCCCGCCACCGACGACCGCTTCCCCGAGGACATCCGCGCCGAGCTCCAGCCCTGAGCCCGCCCGGCGCGAACGGACGAGGCGCGCAAGATACGCTCGCACCCTGGAGGCGCACGATGCCGAGACCCATCTGGGACGGCCACATCACGTTCGGACTCGTCACGATCCCCGTGAGGCTCTTCAGCGCGGAGGACCGCGAGGCCGCCCTCCACTTCCACCTCCTCGACGGAAGGGACCTCTCCCCCATCCGCCAGCTCCGGGTGAACGAGCGCACGGGGGAGCAGGTGGCTTGGGAGGAAGTCGTCAAGGGCTACGAGTACGAACCCGGACGCTACGTGGTGCTCGAGCCAGACGACTTTGCGCGCGCGAACGTGGAGGCCACCAGGGCCATCGAGATCGTCCAGGTCAGCTGCGCCGACGAGATCGACCCGGCCTTCTTCGCCCGGCCCTACTACCTCGAGCCGGCGAAGGCGGGCCTGAAGCCCTACGCGCTCCTCCGCGAGATCCTGAGGCGTCAGACGAAGGCGGCGATCGCGAAGATCGTGCTCAGGACGCGCGAGCACCTGGCGCTCGTCTATCCGCGCGGCGACGCGCTCGCGCTCAGCATGATGCGCTACGCGGCCGAGCTCAGGGACGCGTCCTTCCTCGAGCTGCCCGCCGCCG
>JAUVQN010000017.1 GCA_030598125.1 Coriobacteriia bacterium
GGCGCGTCCGAGCCCTTCACCGTGGACAGAGGAGGAGACCACGAGGATGGGCGTGGGGTTGTACGCCATAATGAGCTCGGTCGCTCTGAGCCCGTCCATCCGGGGCATGTGGATATCCATGGTGATGAGGTCGGGCTTCAGTCGCTTGGCGAGCTCGACGGCCTCTTCGCCATCCTTGGCGGTCCCGGCGACCTGGATACCGGGGTCAGATGAGAGGATCTGGCCGAGCATCTCCCGCGGCACGATCGAGTCGTCCACGATGAGCACCCTGATAGGCCCGTCGGTCATCGGTCCCTCCCACCCTCCCCTCGTCTTCCGCGGCCCGGCCTATCGTATGAGGCGATCCACCGTGTCGAGCAACGTGTCTTGATTGAACACGGACGTGGTGATGTAGGCGTCGGCACCCGCCTGGATGCCTTCGGCCTTCTCCTCCTCGCGCTCTAGCGACGTCACGATGATCACCGGCGTGCTCATCAGCTGATCCTCAGCCCGGATGGCCCTGGTGAGCGCGAACCCGTCCAGGTTGGGCATCTGCACGTCGGTGACGACGGCGTCCACCTCGAGGCCCTCGCGCAGCCTTTCGAGGCCCTCCTGCCCGTCGGTCGCCGCCTCGACGTCGTAGCCCGCGGCCTCGAAGATCGACCGCTCGAGCTCACGCGTCGTGAACGAGTCCTCGCAGATGAGTATGCGCTTGGGGCCCTCGCGCACTTCCTCGGCGGTGCGTCCGACACCCAGACCCGAGAGCCTGCGAGCGCTCGAGACGAGATCCGGCACGTTCAGGATGACCACGACCTCGCCGGCTCCGAGCACGGTCACACCGGCGACGTTGCGGACCTTGCGCAAGTGCGTCCCGAGCGTCTTGATGACGATCTGCTGCTCGCCGAGGAACTCGTCCGCGACGAAGCCGAGCCTCTGGCCGGAGAACCCCACGACGACGATGGGCAGCTTCTCGCCGAAGGCGCCCGTGTGCTCGATCTCGATCACGTCCCCCAGGCGCACGAGCGGGATGTTGCGCCGCTGGCGCCTGATCACTTGACGACCCTCCACCTTCACGATGCTGGAGGGCTCGATCCTCAACGTCTCCTCGATCGTCGCCGTCGGTATGGCGAAGATCTGGCCGCCCACCCGGAGGACGAGCGCCCGGATGATCGCCAGGGTGAGCGGTATCGTCAGCTGGAACTCGGCCCCCTTGCCGAGCTCCGACTCGACGTGGACGGAACCCTTGAGCTTCTCGACCACGAACTCGCGCACGACATCCATCCCCACGCCCCGTCCCGAGATCTCGGTGATGATCGGCGAGGTCGACAGGCCGGATTCGAAGATGAGGAACTGCGCCTCCCGGTCCGACATCGCGCGCGCCTCGGCCTCGGTGAGGAATCCCTTCTTGACCGCTGAGCCCCGGACCGCGTCGGGGTCGATGCCGGCCCCGTCGTCCGCTACGCGGATGATGATGTGGTCCCCCTCCTGCGTGGCGGTCATCCGGATGGTGCCCTTGCGCGGCTTGCCGGCCGCTTCGCGCACCTCGGGCGATTCGATGCCGTGGTCGATCGAGTTCCTGAGTATGTGGATGAGCGGGTCGTTGATCCCCTCCAGCACCTTCTTGTCGAGCTCGGTGTCGATGCCCTCCATCTCGAACTCGACGTCCTTGTTGAAGTCCCGGGCCAGATCGCGCACGGCCCTCGGGAAGGTCCGGAACACCGTACCGACGGGCAGCATGCGCAGGCGCATGCCGTCCTCCTGCAGGTCCGAGACGACCGTGGACGATCGTGCGGTGTCCTCCGCGTAGCCCTTCGCGAACCCGGTGGACTCCGTCCGCAGACGGTCGATCCGATCGTCCACGGCAGAGACCTCGTCGAGGAGCGCGCTGCGCCCCTCCTCGTCCTCGAGACCGAGGTTCACCAGTTTGGACTTCAGGCGCGTCCACATCTGCCTGAGCTCGATCGACTGCGCCTGGAGCACCCTCGCGTCGGTCACCCGACCGTCCATCTTGATCTGCGAGATGACGACCTCGCTGATGAGGTTGAGCAGCGAATCGAGTTGGTCTGTCTTGATGCGGATCGTCGGCGCCGGTCCCGCTCCGGCTGGACGGCTCCCCGCCTTCGAACCGTCCTCATCCGTGCCCGCGGTGGTCTCCGGCTGTCCGCCGTCGTCTTCGAGCGGCTCCTCCGACTCCTCGACGGCGAGCTCGTTCCCCTCCGCCAGGGCGTCCTCGGGCTCCTCAGGCGCGCTCTCTTCCGGTATGCCGCTCTCGTCCGCGGCCGCCGTCTTCGCGGAAGAGGTCCGCTTCTTGGCCGGAGCGGCCTTCTTCTTCGCCGAAGCCGCTCGCTTGCCCTTGGGCGCGGGCTTCTCCTCGACGCCGATCGACGCGGCCGCCGAACCGTCGTCGGTCGCGTCGGCGAGCTTCGACAGCCGAGTGCAGAGACCCTCGATATCGGCGTCGGTCCCGGACTCGCTCTGCGCGTTGTCCGCCAGGTAGACGATCATGTCCAGCGCCTCGAAGAAAAGGTCCGACATGTCCGCCGTGTACGCGCAATCGCGGTCCCGGATCTTCACCATGACGTCTTCGAGCCGGTGAGCGACGTCGGAGATCTCCAAGAGACCCACCATGCGCGAGCTGCCCTTGAGCGTATGGGCGTCGCGCAGCATCTGGTCGATGAGTTCCTCGTTCCCGGCATCGGCCTCGAGCATGATCACGCCCTCGTTCAGGCGCTGCAGGTACTCGGCGGCCTCGACTTGGAACTTGCCGATGAACGCGGACCTGTCGAACTCGACCATCACCCTGCCTCCCCGGCGACGATCGTCTACTCGACGATCTTGAACGCGGCGCCGACCTGGCTCGAGTCCTTGGAGATCTTCGAGAGCGACTCGGCGGCGCCGGCCACCTGCTTGCTGCTCGTCGCCGCCTGCTGGGAGACGGAAGCGACCTCCTTCATGGCCTTGACCACCTGGTCCGTGGCTGACTTCTGCTGCTGCGTCGCGGCGCTGATCTCCTTCGCCGCGACGGTCGTCTGCTCGACCATCTCGAGGATCTTCTCGAGGCTTCCCCCGGTGACCTCGGCGAGATCCACGCCCTCCTGCACCTGCTTGAGCTCCTGCTCGGTCGCGATGACGAGGTCGTTCGCGGACGTCTGGATCTCGGTCATGATCGTCGATATCTCACCGGTCGAGTCGACGACCGACTCGGCGAGCTTGCGGATCTCCGTGGCGACGACGGAGAAGCCCTTGCCCGCCTCCCCGGCGCGCGCTGCCTCGATGGCCGCGTTCAAGGCGAGGATCTTCGTCTGATCCGCGATGCCGTTGATGATCGCGAGCACGTTCCCGATCTGCTGGCTCTGCTCGCCGAGCGCCAGGATCTTGGCCGCGGACGCCTGCGCGCGTTCCCTGATGTCCTCCATCGAGTGGAGCTGGTTGCTGACCGACTGCTGTCCTGACTCGGCCGAGCCGAGCGACGCCTCCGCCATCTGCACGACGTGATCCGCGTTGTCGGCGATCTGCCGGTACGTGGAAGCGAGCTCCTCCATCGTCGCTGTCGTCTCGCTGATCGAAGCGGCCTGCTGCGCGGCACCGCTGGCCTGCTGCTCCGTCGCCGCGAGGATCTCCGACGCCGAGCCGTCGAGCCTGCTCGAGGACTCGTGGGTCTGCTTGATGAGGTAGATGATGAGATCGACCATCTGGTTGTACGAACGACCGAGCCTGCCGAACTCGTCCTTCCCCTCCACGTCCACCTTGCGCCCGATCTCGCCTTGGCACGCGGCCTCGATGCTGTCGACGACCTCGTCGAGCGGCTCCATGAGACGGCGTCCGATCGCGAACATGAGGATGAACACGATGACCAGGATGCCGATACCGGCCATGACAGCGACCAGGGTCGACGTCTCCCATCCCTCGCCGTAGTCGAAATACTGTCCGAGCGTCGCGTACCAGACGACGACGAGCGCCAGACCCGCCGCTACGAACAGGCCGCCCGTGCTCAACAGGAGCTTGTTGAGGACGCTCGACCTCACCACCGCCATGGGATTGAAACGCGCCATCCCGATCCCTCTCTCTCGACTGCTCAGTCGGCCAGCCCTATCGGCTCCAGGACGGTGTCGAGATTGACGAGCGCCACCAGACGCTCGCCGATCGACACGGACCCTTCGATGTACTCCACCTGCGTCTTCCCTATCCCGGACAAGGGCGGCTCGATGCTCTCGGCCGCCACTTCCACGATGTCGCCGATCGAGTCGACCAGGAGCGCGGTGACGCTGTCCTCGCCGCCGACCACGATGGCCGGCGAGTCGGACTCCTCGTCTCGCGAGAGCTGCAGGAGGGCCGCCAGGTCCGTCACGGAGACGATCTCCCCGCGGATGTTGATCACTCCGAGGATGTGGGGCGGGACCGTCGGGAGCGGCGTCACCTCGTACTCGTTGTAGATCTCGAGCACGCGGTCTATGCGCACGGCGTACCACTCGTCATGCACGGCGAACGTGAGGATCCCCACGAGCTGCTCGACAGTCTCCTCGTCCAGCTGCTGGGAGAGAGCCTCGGCACGCCGGTGCAGGACGTCCCGCACGAGCTCACCGAGATCGTTGAGATCCACCGAGCTGTCGAGCGGCATCTCCATCACTCGGTCACCCCCAAGAGTCCCTCGACTTCCTCGAGCTCCGACTCGGGCAGCAGCCTCTCGACGTCGAGGACGAAGATGAGTCCCGAATCGAGTCTGCAGACGCCGACCATCTTGTCGGCGAGATCGTAGATCTTCGACGGCGTCTGCATGCAGTCGACGGGCACGTCGATGACGTCCTCGACCTCGTCGACCACTATCGCCGCAAGTCGTTCTCCGACGCGGCAGATGACCATGGGCGTCTGCAGGTCGTACTCGCGCGGCTCGAGACCGAGCAGTCCCCTGAGGTCGAGCGCGGGCACGACGGTCCCTCTGAGGTTGACCATCCCGAGAAGCGCCGAGCGTGTGTCTGGGACACTCGTGGGCTCGACGAGCTGCTGGATCTCCTGGACCTGCCCTATGGGAAGCGCGTATCGCTGCTGCCCGAGGTCGAACACCACGATCTGCTCGAAGACAGCGGAGCCTTCCGGCTCAGCAGCGACCTGTGCGTCCTCTGCAGGCACGTCCGTCCACCTCTCCAGCCGACCCGGTCCCTAGCCCGAGAACCGAAGCACCCTGTCCAGTTCTTCCACGCTGACCAGGCCTTCCTTGACCTTGCTGAGGCCCGAACGGACCAACGGTCGCATACCGGCGCCGAGCGCGGCCTCTTCGATGGCGTCCCGCGTCCCGCCACGCGCTATCGCGCTGCGGATGACTTCCGTGAAGGGCAGCACCTCGAAGACACCGGTCACGCCCGCGTAGCCGGTGTCCCGGCAATCGGAACACCCGGCACCCTGCTGGCTCACCATGTCCTTCTTCGCACCGGGGATCAGTCTGTTCAGTTCGCTCTTGACGTCCGTCGAGCAGCTCGGGCAGTTGGTGCGGACGAGCCGCTGGCCGACGGACATGGTCAGGGCGGCGGCGAGACTGTTGGGCTCGACGCCGAGCGAGAGCAGTCTCGCGACCCCGTCGATGACGCTGCCCGCCGTGTACGTGACGACGACGAGCTTGCCCCGACCGGCCGCCTCGACCGCGAGATGGACGTCTTCCACGGACTGGACGCTGTCCACCGCGATGATGTCCGTGTCCTGCCTGAGACCCGCCGCGATGTACGAAGCCGGACCCACGGGGGAGCCGGGATTCACCATCACCTGAGCGACCGCCGGCAGCTCGTACTGGACCGCGCGCTCCACCGAGTACACGGTCTTCCCGACGGTGGCGGCGTGCGCGAGCAGAGCGTAGTACGTGGCGCTGCGGCCACTCGCCACCGGACCGCAGAGCAGAAGGAGCCCGCGGCCCCGCTCCACCATGGCCTGCAGGGCGACGTGCTCGGCCTCGCCCATCCCGAGCGACTCGAGGCTCGGCGGTTCAGGCTTGTGCGGCGACAGTGTGATGACGACGCGCTGTCCTGAGATCGTGGGGACCGCAGACACGGTCAGCACGAGGTCTCTTCCCCCGTACTCGGCGCGGACGCGCCCGAGCGCGGGTAGCGACGACGGGACCGCCGTGAGGTGTGCGTAGTTCTTGAACCCCTCGACGAGGGCCCCCTGCAACGACAGAGGGGCGCTCGCGACCTTCTCCAACCGTCCCTTCACCCGGTAGACGAGGAAGAAGTCGTTCTTGTACGGCAGCAGATGGATGCGGGTCGCACCGCGCCGTCCGGCATCCTCGAGGATGTCGGCCACGAGCACGGCGACCTTGCCCGCGTCGGCGACCGCGAGCACGTCGAGGTCTATCTGGGACGCGACGTCCTCCAGCTCGACCTCGGCCATGGCCTCGACCGTATCGGCCGAGACTGCTTCTGCAGAGGACTCCGGCTCGGTCTCCGGCGGCACGGCCTCGACGACCACGAGCCCCTCATCCTCGTCGCCCACCGTCTCGAAATCGGCGACCGGAGGCGCGGGGGTCTCGATCAAGGGGACGTCTTCCGCGGACTCTTCGAGCTCGTCGAGCTCTTCGAGTTCCTCCGCGTGCTCGAGGAGCGCGTCCTCCGACGACTCCTCGGCGTCTTCGGCCTCTTCGGCCTCCTCTGTCGCGGACTCGTCCTCTGTCGCGGCCGCCGCAGCCTCGGGGATCTCCCCGTAGTACTGCACGATCGCCTCCACGAGCGATCCAGAGTCGGCGAGTACCGGCTCCAGCTCGACGCCCGTCTGCTCGACGAGTTCGTCGAGCAGGAACACGTCGCTGGCCTCACCGATGACGACGGTCACCACGTTCTCGATCTCGAACAGCGGCAACATGCGGCGGTCGTGTGCCACATCGGCGGGGATGACGGCGAGCGCGTCGTCCTCGGGCGCATAGCTCGTGAGCTCGACGCGCGGTACGCCGAGCTCCTCCTCGAGCACCACGCCGACGTCCTCGGCGGTCACGAAGCCACGGTCCAGGAGGACCGATCCGATCGGTGTGCCGTCCTCGACGGCCACTTCTTCTGCGTTCGCCCGCTGCTCGGCGGTGATCACGCCGGTCGAGACCAACGCGTCCAACACCCTGGCGGACATGGATTCGGAGCTGCTCATGGCAGGCCCCTACCCGGGAGTCTGGCCGAGCTCCTCGGCGACCGCGGTGAGGAGCGTATCCGGCTCGACTGGCTTGGTCAGGTACTGGTTGGCGCCTGTGCGGATCCCCGTGGCCATGGCCTGCTCCTCAGTCTTGGCCGTGAGCATGATGATCGGGATGTCCTTGTAGTTCTGGTCGAACTTCAGCAGGCGGCATACGCGATAGCCGTCGAGCTTGGGGAGCATGACGTCGAGGAGGATGAGGTCGGGCTTCTCGGCGCGCGCGGTCTCGAGCGCCTCCGCCCCGTCTGCCGCGGTGATGACTTCGTAGTCCGCAGCCTCGAGGATCGTCTTGATCATCTCGAGGATCGTGGGACTGTCGTCTACCGCGAGTATTCGCGCGCTGGCCATAGGATCTCCCTCCATATCCCCATGCGCCTAGGCGATTCCCATCGCCTTTCGACACTCTATCAGACTTCTCTCGCATGTCCGGGCGAGCAGATCGGCGTCGAAACCGCCCATGAACTCCATCCAAGAACCCCCAGGTGAGCGCTCGAGAGACTCGACCGCATTCTGGTACGCCCGGCATGCCGCGTCGAACTTCCCCTGACTCCGGTATATGTTGCCCAGATTCAGCTGCGCCAGCACGAAGTCGGCGTCTATGTAGATCGTCTTCTTGAGCTCACTCACCGCTCGCACGAGGTCGCCCTGCCTCTGGTAGATGATGCCCAGCACGTAGCGCGCGCTGGGAAGCAGCGGATTGATCGCGAGGGCACGGTCGCACTCTTTCAGCGCGAGCTCGTAGTCGCCGGAATCGGCGTACGAGAAGGCCAGAAGGAGGTGTGCGTCGAAGTTGTTCCGATCCCGCTCCAGCACCGATCCCAGAGCCGCCCGGGCCTCCGCGTGACCGCCGGACTGCACCGACACGCGAGCCCCCTCGAGCAACGTCGCGACATCCTCCTGCTCGGGTTCGGCCGCCTCCGTCGGCGCGGACGGGTCCGCGACAGCGTGCCCGGGATCGGCTCCCGTCGCGACCGGTTCCGCGCGTCGCGCTTCCTCGCGCTCGGCGTCGCGGCGCCAGAGCTCCCCTAGGGGGCGCTCCTGGCGAGACGGACCCGGCGCTTCCAGCGTGTGCTGGTCGGCCGCCGCAGCGCGCGAGGCGAGCATCCGTTGAGGAGCCATGACGTCGGTCATCACCTGGGTCCGTCGCCCCGAACGCGACTTCCGGTACAAGAAGACGCCGTCGATCTCGACCGCCTCGAAGTCCTCCGAGATCGAGGTGAGTGTCTCGGAGTGCCCGATGAACAGGTAGCCGCCCTCGTTGAGGCTGTTGAACAGGTTCTTCACGACGCGGCGCGTGGACTCCACCTTGAAGTAGATGGTCACGTTCCTGCAGAAGATGATGTCCCAGTCCCCCATGAGCGACAGGGGATACGGCTCCTTGATGAGGTTGTGGTAGCCGAAGTCCACGAGCCGCCGGACGTTGCCCGACACCTGCAGCCCCTCGGGTATCTTGCGGAAGTGACGGCTCATGGCATCGTCGGTCACGTTCTGCAGCGCCCTGCCCCGGTAGATCCCCGCCCGCGCCACACTGAGGGCCTTCGTCGACACATCGGTCCCCATCACGTGACAGCGCCAGCCCATGCTCTCGAGACCCGCGTCCAGCAGCGTCATCGCCACGGTATAGGGCTCTTCGCCCGTCGAGCAGCCGGCCGACCAGACTCGGAACGTCCGGCTCGGATCGCTCTTCTCCGAGATGATCTCGGGGATGACCGTGTTCCTCAGCGCGTCGAACTGCTGCGGGAAGCGGAAGAAGCTCGTCTCGTTGATGGTGATCAGGTTCAGCAGTTCGCGGAACTCATCGTCATCGCTGACCACGAGCTGGAAGTACTCCTCGAGCGACTTGAACTCGTGTCTCGTCGCTCGCGTGATGAGCGAGATGCGCAGCGAGTCGAGCTTCGTCTGCTCGAGATAGATGCCGGAGTGCCGCTGGATGTAGTCCCTGAAGCGCGCGAACTCCTCCACGCTCAGGTCCTTCGATAGCCTGTCGAAGTCGTCCGACATCGGCGCGGGTCTCACCTTCCGACTTTCTCGCCGTCAGGCACGCCGAGCTTCTCGATCAGACCCGCCGAGTACATCCCGTAGAGGATGCGTGCGGTCTCGAAGTCGTTGTAGCCGGTGAGGTCCACGAGCTCCCGGACCGACTTGCCGCCGTGGAGATAGCACAGGAGCATCCACTCCTTGGGCCTGAGGTGTATCTCCATGGACTTGTCGCCAGGCGCAGCGGCCATGACGAACACTATGTCCATGCTGGGGATCTTCTGACGGATCCGGTTCCACATCTCGAGCCGTCTGGACGCCTCCATGATCACGTTCTCCACCGAGACGCGGATGCCGATGTCCTCGCTGTCGCAGACGTCGTCGCTCTCGAAGCGGAGCTCGCCTTCCTCCCAGCGGAACAGATCGAAGAGCGTGTCGTTGATCTGCTCCTGGATGAAGTTCTCGAGGACCCGTGACTCGAGGTAGCCCTCGTCCACGAGGATCTGCCCCAGCCTTCGGTCCGCCTTCTCCTTCTTCTGGATCTTCTGCAGACCGAGCGCCTGCCGGAGCTGCTTCTCCGCGATGACGCCCGACTTCACCAGGCGCCGACCGAGCGACTCCCGGTTCCAGTTCGAGCTCGCGAAGTAGACGTGGCCGTCCCGGAAGCAGACCTTGCCCTGCGCGTCTTCGCGCTCCATGAAGAGCGTCCCGGTCTTCTGGCCGGTCGCGAGCAGGCGGAACACGTCCGCGAGAGAGAAGTCCTTGAGGTTGCCCTCGAGCGCCACGTGCGGCCTCCCCTGCTGCCACGATGTCGCGACTGCGTATCGTCCGATGACGGGCGCTCATATCGGCGTCCGGCGACACGAGGTCGTCGCCCACGATGAGCCCAGTCAATCCTAGCATCGGCGTATGTGCCGCTCCAAGTGAGGGTGAAGTGGCCTTTTCTGTCGGAATCCGCAGGTCGCGACCATCGCGCGCGACCCCGTCCGGGCGCCATCGCGGTCCGAGTCCGAGCCCTCTACTCGGAGGTGCTCGCGGCCGTGAACGCCGCGGCGAGGGCGCCCATCTCGGAGGCGGTCGTGATGCCGCCGTCGTCCGACATCAGGAGACCGCCCGCGGAAGCGAGCACGCCGACGTGGGCCCCGAGCCGGACCGACGCCGGGACGCCCTCCCTCAGGACCACCGAGTCGAGTCCCCCGACCAGCGCGAGTCCCTGCCTGCGGGTCTCGGCGAGAAGAGCTTCGAACCCGATGAGCGGGAGGCCGCCTCCGCCGTGCACGGCGACGAAGCCCGCACGTACGATCGACTGGAGGAAGGCGCGTATCTCCCCGTCACTGTGGAACGCCGTCCTCAGTCCGTCGCTCGCGGCGAACGCGACCAGCAGCGCGAGCCTGTGTATCAGGTGCTCGTTCAGATAGTCCGGGGAGATGAGCGGCCCGGAAGAGCCGGCGATATCGTCGGCGATCACGATCGCGTGCGCTCCGGCGTCCACGCCGGCCACGATGTCGGTTCGCGCGCGGTCGGTCTCGGAATCCAGGATCGGCTCCAGGACGCCGGGGTCCCAGGCGGTCGCCTTCAATCCCTCCTCGATCCCGAGCTGCCTGAGCGCCGGCCACAGTGGCCCGTCGACGACCCAGAGCGCGGCTCGTCCCGAACGAACCAGACCTTCGGTCGCTCTGGACGCCCACGGCACGTCGGCGGGAACGAACGCGAAGTCCAGGTCGAGGTCCTCGACGGTCGCCACGAGCACATCGGCGGGATCGCCCGCGAGAGTGCCGTGCGACGGCGCGATCGTCTCGGTCGGGACGAAGCTCAGACCCGCGCCGGGAGGATAGACCGGCACTCCCTCGAGCGCCTTGAGAACGCGATCCGCTCGTTCGCTCATCGTGCGAGCGCCTCCGGCCTGGTCAGCGTGCGTCCCGGTCCGACCAGGCGTCCCACACGCGGGTGACCTCAGCGTCCCAGTAGGCACGCCGGTCGGAGACGTCGCGACCCAGCCGATCGTCGGCGAAGCAGAAGTAGCCGTCTCCGGGGATGCCCGTCGCCTTCGTGACGACGACCGAGCCGATCGTGGGGCGCCCTGCCGCCTCCTCTGCGGCGCACGCTTCCTGGAGCAGCGCGTACAACGCGCGCGACCTCGCATGAAGATCGGCCGCCGGAATCCGCCGGGCGAGCTCTCCGTAGGTCACCGTGGTGCGCGACGACGCCGTGGAGACGAGCTCCGCACGGAGCTCTTCGCGAGCGAGCTCCCACTGGTCTTGTGTCAGTCCATATCGTGCCACGAGCCGAGCATAGCACCGGCGCGGCGTACGACACGCCGGGCCGCGGCCTCACCCCACGCTACTGGATGAGATGGAGGATCGCAGCGTCTCTGACGCCTATGCCGACCGCACCCGGTCCGCCGATGAAGCGGACCGTGGTGATCCGGTCCTGGTAGAGATCGAGCCAGGCGCCCGTCACCGGGCTGAGCGAGTTCGGGTCCGTCAGGAGGACGACCGAGTTGCTCGTGTACTGGAGCATGGAGCCGGCGAGCGCGTCGGGGTAGTTGCGGCCGTTGGTGATCGCCACCGTGTCCGCCTGATAGAAGCCGAACCCATCCGTGTAAGCGGAGTCGATATGGACGGCCGCGAGCAGGGCGGCCGTCTCGTACCTGTTCGAGCCGGCGATGCGAGACACGCCACCGAGCTGCGCATCGAGCTCCGCCTCGGCACCCAAGCTCACGGCGCCAGTGCCACCCACGATGAGCGCGTGCCCGACGCCGAGCTCCCACACGATGTCCGACGTACGCACGTCCAGGCCGGGTCCCGGTGGCTCGAGGATGATGGGCGTGACCCCCGCCGCGGCGATCGGTCCCACGGCAAGCGCATCAGGAAAGTCGCCGCCGGTCGCGATGACGACCTCCGGATTGATGTCTGAGCCCAGGGTCTGCATCACCCACTGCGTCTCGCGCGCGATCTCGTGCGATGTCTCGTAGCGGTCTATCCCCGCCAGACGTACCACGCTCGCCACCCCGAGCTCGTCCATGAGCGCCTGCTCGACGTTCGCTCCGACAGCTCCCGTGCCGCCCAGGATGTACGCCGAGGTCGCGCCGAGGTCGCGGATCTCCTGGAGTACCGGCGCGTCCAGGAACTCAGTGTGTGTGAGCAGGATCGGGGCCTGCACGGCCCGAGCGAGCGGCGCGGCTCCCAGAGCGTCCGGCCAGTTGTAGCCTGTCGAGACGATCACGGTGTCGGCGCCGGACGGGAACGCCTCCTGCGAGACCGCGACCGACGTCAGCACACGGTCCTGCCCAGCCACCTCGACATCGTAGAGCTGGTTGTTCGCAGGGATGACCTCCCAGAAGAGA
>JAUVQN010000092.1 GCA_030598125.1 Coriobacteriia bacterium
GCTGCATCGCTCTCGGACCGTCTTCTCTCCGATCGGGCTGTCGTTGGGCGGAGCGACCGCTCACGTCCTCGCGCAGCTCGCAGGTGCGTCGCTCCTCGTGGGGTCCGTGGCGCCGCTCGGCCTTGCACCGATCTCCCTGACTGTCGCGGCGCTCTTCGGCGCAGCGGTGGGAGTGCTCGCGATGCTCGTCCTCGACCGGGTCCCCTCCCTGGCCGTCGTGGGGGCAGGATCCGGGGAGGTGGGCGTCCGTGGCGCCGAGGCTCCCAGGTAGCGCTCGGGACGCGCGCTCGCTGATCCTGTCCGGCCGCGCCGAGGCCGTCTCCGACGAGTGCCTGGTGGAGTTGCTGCTCGGAGCGGCAGGGCGCCGAGCGGCAGGGGCGCTGCTCACGGACCATCCGATCCCCGACGGTCTGTGGCGCGTGGGCCCCGAGGAGCTGGTCGGCTACCGGGGAGTGGGGCCGGCGACGACGGCACGCGTGCTCGCGTGTTTCGAGATGAGCCGAAGGGCCCCGGTCTGGGCCGCGTCGGAGAGGCCCGTCGTGTCGGGGGCGGAGGACGTGGTGCGGCTCTGCTCCGCCCAGTTCCGCGGTCTCGATCGGGAGCACTTCTGGGCGCTGCCCCTGAACACGAAGAACCAGCTGCTCAAGGCGGTGGAGGTGTCGGTCGGGAGCTTGAACGCCGCGATCGTCCACCCGAGAGAGCTGTTCCGTGAGGCGGTGCGCCTCTCCGCGGCGTCGGTCGTCGTCGTGCACAACCACCCCAGCGGCGACACGTCCCCGTCAGCCGCCGACATCACACTCACGCGGCGTCTCGTGAAGGCGGGCGATGTGCTCGGGATCGAGCTTCTCGACCACGTCGTGATCGGCGACGGTGGCGAGTCCGTGAGCCTCAGGGAGAGCGGCGTCATGTGACTTCGGAGGGCCGGCCCCCACCCGTGCGCCCCGGGGTCTGCGGTCCCATCCCGACGCTCCCGCTCGCTGCGACGTTCTTGCACGTCGCAGGGGTAGCGGTGGACACCTTCTGTGCTAGACTGTCTCGGTCGCGGAGCGCGTCGCCCCGCTTTGTCGGCATGCGGACAGAACGGAGCGACCCTTGTCGCTCATCGACATGCTCTTCGGGGCGTGGGGCGGGGACATGGCGGTGGACCTCGGGACCGCCAACACGCTCGTCTCTGTGCGCGGTCAGGGCATCGTGCTCATCGAGCCCTCCGTCGTGGCTGTCGAGAAGAACACGAAGCGCGTGCTAGCCGTCGGCATCGAGGCCAAGCGCATGCTCGGCCGGACTCCCGGCTCCATCGTCGCGATCAGGCCGCTCAAGGACGGCGTGATCGCGGACTTCGAAGTGACCGAGTCCATGCTGCGCTACTTCATCAACAAGACGAGGCCCACTCGCTTCCCCTGGCAGCCGAAGCCGCGCGTGGTCGTGTGCGTGCCGTCCGGTGTGACCGAGGTAGAGAAGAGAGCGGTGTTCGAAGCGACCATGCAGGCGGGAGCTCGCCACGCCTACCTCATCGAAGAGCCGATGGCCGCGGCGATCGGTGCGGACCTCCCGAACCAGGAACCTACCGGGAACATGGTGGTCGACATCGGCGGCGGGACGACCGAGGTCGCCGTGATCTCGCTCGGAGGGATCGTCGTCTCCGAGTCGATCCGCATCGCCGGCGACGAGTTCGACGAGGCGATCATCGGCCACGTGAAGCGCGAGTACAACGTGCTCGTCGGGGAGCGGACGGCCGAGGAGATCAAGTTCGAGATCGGCTCGGCGTACCCCCTCGAGGAGGAGGTCGACGTCGAGGTCCGCGGCCGCGATCTCCTGACCGGCCTGCCACGAACGATACAGCTGTCGTCCGAGGAGATGCGGGGCGCCATCGAGGAGCCGACGAACGCCATCGTCGCGGCGATCAAGGCGACGCTCGAGCGGACGCCCCCGGAACTCGCTTCCGACATCATGGAGTACGGGATCGTGCTCACCGGCGGTGGGGCGCTCCTGAAGAACATCGACGAGCGGCTTCGGCACGAGACATCCATGCCGGTGCACGTCTCCGAGCACGCGCTCGTGAACGTGGTCATGGGCTCCGCGCTCGCGCTCGAGGAGATCGACGTGCTGAAGAAGGTGCTGACCGGTTCGAGGTGAGCCTCTTCGTTCCGCTCCCGACCTGGGAGATGACGCATGAGGGGTCTTGAGGTCGAGACCCGCAAGGGCAGGCCGGTACTGCTCGTCGTGCTGGTCGTCATCGCCATCATCCTCGTGAGCATCTACTTCCGCGAGGGAGAAGACGGTGTCCTACATCGTTCGAGAGCCGTGGCGCTCGCTGCGTCGGAGCCGGTGGCGATCGCGGGCGAGTGGGTGTCGACGCCGTTCAGGCGCGTCGGAGGCCTCGCGTCTGGACTCGCCGTGTCGAGAACAGAGTACGAGGAGCTCCGAGTGCAGAACGAGGAGTTCAGAGCACGACTCGCGGAGCTCGAAGAGGCTGGTCTGGAGGCGGAGAGGCTCCGCGGACTCGTGGGCTTCGTCGAGGAGCAGGACTTCGAGTACGTCGGCGTCCGGGTCATCGGGCGGCCTACGACCTCGTGGGAGGGTGCACTCATCATCGATCGGGGCGAGAACGACGGAATACGCACTGGCATGCCGGTGATCGCCGCGCAGGGGCTTGTGGGTCAGGTCGTCGAGGTGTCCCCGGGAAGCTCGAAGGTCCGACTCATCACCGACCAGCGAAGCGGCGTCGCCGCGCTCGTCCAGGCGAGCCGAGCGGAGGGGATCGTCGCTGGCACGCTCGAGGGTCCGATGATCCTCGACTTCGTCGACGCTGAAGAGGCTCCGGTCGCCGGCGACGTGGTGCTCACATCTGGCATGGGCGGCATCTACCCCAAGGGCCTCGTCGTCGGTGATGTGGTGGACGTGTACGACGAGCGGCATCGCCTCTATCCGACGATCGAAGTCGAGTCGCGCGTACCGATCACGGAGATCGAGGAGGTTCTCGTGATCACCGCGCCGGGAACCGCGGGAGACGAGGCGGGACAGTGAAGCAGGCGATACCCTCGATACTGGCACTGCTCGGAGCCGCGGTCCTGCAGGTGGGCGTCGCGCCTCGCCTGGCGATCGGAGGCGTCGTTCCCAACTTCATCCTTCTCGTCGTCGTGACGCTCGCCATGGTCGAGGGACCGACGGCCGGCTGTGCGCTGGGTTTCGCGGGCGGGCTCGTGCTCGACCTGCTCGGCTCGGGTCCCATCGGGGTGTGGGCGCTCGTGCTGTGCGTGGTGGGCTACCTCACGGGGATGCTGCAGGAGCGGCTCTTCGCGGAGGGATGGTTGCTGCCGGTCACCGTGGTCTTCGCCGCCAGCCTCGTCGCGGCGTTCGGCTACTGGATGGTGTCGAGCATCGTCGGCGAGGGCGGTGCGTTCGGCGCGACGGTACTGAGGATCATCCTGCCGAGCGCCGTCTACAACACCGTGCTCGCAGTGCTCGTGTACCCGTGGTTGGCGCGACTCTTGCGACGGGAACCCGCCGTCGAGACCGTCCGCCAGTTCCGGTAGGAGCCCATGACCTCGTTCAAAGAGAGGCTGAGAAGCAGGTTCGGCGTCCTGGGGATCGTCGTCGCACTCGTGATCGGCGTGCTCCTCGTGCGTCTCTGGAGCATCCAGGTGCTCACCGCCGACGAGTATGTCGCCTTGGCGGAAGAGAACCGTGTGCGGGAGTTCTCCGTCGAGGCGCCACGAGGCGAGATCGTGGACCGTGAAGGGCGTCCGCTGGTGACGAACCGCCCGGCGCTGGCGGTCACCGTCGACCCGGCGTACATCGAGGACGAAGAACTGCTCGAGCGCCTCTCGGAGGCGCTCGGCATGGAGGTCTCCGCGATCGAGGAGCGCCTCTCGAGCGTACGCGAGGAACGCCTCAAGCCACGTGTGCTCATGCTCGACGTGCCGATGGAAGTCGTGAGCTACATCTCGGAACACGGGGTGGACTTCCCGGGCGTCGCGATCGAGACCGTGCCGGTGCGCGAGTACCCGAACGGCGGTGTCGCGGCGCACGTGCTGGGCTACACGGGGGAGATCTCCGAGGAACAGATCGAGGACAACGAGGAGTTCTCCGACTACTCGCTCGGCGACGTCGTGGGCAAGACCGGCATCGAGCGCTCGTACGAATCCGTGCTGCGCGGGGAGGAGGGCTTCGTGCGCGTCGAGGTCGACGCGAGAGGGCTTCCACACCGCGTGCTCGAGCGACGTGAGCCCATCCCCGGCCGCGATATCGCGCTGACGTTGGATCTCGACGTCCAGATGGTGGCGGAAGAGGCGCTCGTCCAGGCGCTTGAGGAGGCGGACTACCAGGACTTCCCCGATGCGCGCGCCGGCGCTGCCGTGGCTCTCGATCTGAGGACGGGTGAGGTCGTGGCCATGGCGAGCGTCCCGTCCTACGATCCCGCGCTCTTCATCGGTGGCATCGGCCAGGACGACTGGGAGGCGCTCAACGACGAAGAGAGCGAGTACCCGCTCAACAACCGTGCTGTCATGTCGGCGTACCCGCCGGCATCCACATTCAAGGCCGTCACCGGCATCGCGGGGCTCGAAGAGGGTGTGACGAGCCTTTCGAAGGGCTACTACTGCGCGGGCAAGTGGACGGAGATGGGCGAGCAGTGGCCGAAGCACTGCTGGAAGCGTACGGGCCACGGGAACATGGGCTTCATGACCGGCATGCGGGACTCCTGCGACACCGTCTTCTACGAGATCGGCTACGAGTTCTACAAGCGCAAGGACGAGCGCCTGCAGGCGTACTCGCGCAGCTTCGGGCTGGGCGAGACGACCGGCATCGATCTTCCAGGAGAGGTGCCCGGGCGCGTGCCCGACGCGTCTTGGAAGCGCGAGTACAACAGCTTCTACCCCGAGTACCAGACGTGGTTGCCAGGAGACACCGTCAATATGGCGATCGGCCAGGGCGACATGCTGACGACGCCTCTGCAGATGGCGTCCGTCTTCGGGACGCTCGGCAACGACGGCGTCATGATGCGTCCGCACCTCATGCAGGAGATCATCGGACCGACGGCGGACACGTCGCTCCTCTTCGAGCCGGAGGTCGCGCACGAGCCCCCGGTCTCCGAAGAGAACCTCGGGATCATGAGGCGGGCGCTCACCCTGGTGACCGAGTCGGGGACGGCCGAGGACGCATGGGAGGGCTTCCCGACCCGCGTCGCCGGCAAGACCGGCACGGCGGAGGTGCGGGGGAAGGACGACTACGCGTGGTTCGTCGCGTACGCGCCCGCAGACGATCCACAGTACGCTGTCGCCGTCATCATCGAGCAGGGTGGCAGCGGCGGAGGCGTGGCGGCACCGGCGACCCGGCAGATCCTCTCCTCCCTCCTCGGCTACGAGGTCGAGTGGGTGCACGCCACGGACGAGTCGAGGTAGCCGGTGGAGCGGGCGCCCATGGCTCGGTTCGCCAGCCGGGTGAACTGGCCACTCCTTCTCTTGACCGCCGCGCTGATCGTCTTCGGCACGGCGCTCGGCTTCGTCGGCGAGCGGTTCGATCTTGAACATCCGCCGAGCCAGCCAGATGGTGACAAGTGTGGCGATTACGACATAGGGGGCGGACTTGACGA
>JAUVQN010000034.1 GCA_030598125.1 Coriobacteriia bacterium
GCCGACCTCCTCGATCTCCGTCTTCGTACCGGTCGCCATCAGCAGGACGTCGTCACCCTTGCCCACCGAACCGTCCACGATCCGGACGAACGCGACGACTCCGCGATAGGTGTCGAAATACGAGTCGAAGATGAGCGCCCTCAGAGGGGCTTCGGGGTCGCCCACGGGAGGAGGCACCCGACGCACGACCGCCTCCAGTACCTCCTCGACGCCCTCTCCCGTCTTGCCCGACGTCAGGATCGCCCCATCAGCGGGGATCGCGACGGCCTCCTCGATCTCACGTCGCACGCGCTCCGGTTCCGCCGAAGGGAGATCCACCTTGTTGATGACGGGGACCGTGTCGAGGCCCGCGTTCACGGCGAGCATCGCGTTCGCCACGGTCTGGGCCTCGACGCCCTGGGCCGCGTCCACGAGCAGCAACACGCCCTCGCACGCCTCGAGGGAGCGGCTCACTTCGTACGTGAAGTCGACGTGCCCCGGCGTGTCGATCAGGTTCAGGGTGTACGTCTGGCCGTCAGCCGCCTCGTACAGCACGCGTACGGCCTGCGCCTTGATGGTGATGCCGCGCTCTCGTTCCAAGTCCATCGAGTCCAGGACCTGGTCCTTCATATCGCGCTCCGGGATCGTGCCCGTGAGCTGGAGGATCCGGTCGGCAAGCGTGGACTTCCCGTGATCGATGTGCGCGATGATGGAGAAGTTCCGTATGAGTGAAGGGTCGGTCATCCGCGGTCCTTGCAGGATGCGTCGGGGGGCTGGAGCCTCGCGGTAGCATACTACACGCCCACGGCGGAACGCAGGTCGCAGGCGGGCTCGCCCGGTACCGCGTGACGCCTCGGACCATTGGCTCGTGCCGCGACCGTGTGCTAGACTCTCGTGGCTCGCGCGGCCTTGACCGCCGTGTCGTGCGTAGAGAGGAAGGGACCAGCGAGTTGGCCAACATCAAGAGCCAGAAGAAGCGGAACCGGACGAACGAGCAGGCCCGCATGCGCAACAAGTCTGTCCGCTCGGAGCTCCGAACCGCCGAGAAGAAGGTCGACGAAGCCGTGGCAGCCGACGACTTCGAGACGGCCGATGCCGCGTACGCCGATGCGGCGCGCAGCTACGATATCGCGGTCCGCAAGGGCGTCGTCCACAAGAACCACGCCGCCAACCACAAGTCGCGCATGGCCCTGCACATCGCGAGGTCACGCGGCTAGCCGGAGGAACAGACCTCCACGACCCATCTCTCGAGTGCGAGCCGGGCGTCCACCCGGCTCGTCTTCATGTCCGCCTCGGTCGACGCGGCGAGCACCAGTGCTCTGGCGAGCTCGTCCTCCTCGAATCGGGACGCCTGTCGCGAGAGTCTCTTCACCAGCCAGCCCGGTCTCCCGAGTGTGGAGGCGATCTCCGCGGTCGAGACGTCGCGGCCGAGCAGGGTGCGCACCGATAGCAGGCTCCTCACGTGCCGCACCGACAGCTGATGCAGCCCGTGCACGTGTTCCCCGTCCGCGATGAGTCGGGCCAGCAGCGTGAGCGCCTCCCCGGTGTCGCGGACCCCGATCGCGTCGAGATACTCGAAGACGGACGTCGGCGCGGTGGCGGACACGACTTCGAGGATGTCCTGGGTCCCGAGCCGGTCGTCCTCGCCCGCGTGCGCAACGACCTTGTCCACCTCGGACTCGAGCGCACGGAGGTCGGCCCCCACAGCGTCTACGAGCGCCGACGCTCCCGCGCGATCGACGGCCTTGCCACGCTCGTCGAACATCTCGGCGACGAGGCCCGGGAGCTCGCCCCGCCGAGGCGCCTTGAACTCGAACACTCCCCCGAGGCGGTCCACCGCCTTGTAGAGTCGCGTGTTCTTGGCCAGCTTCCGGGCCACCAGGACGAGCGCGGTGTGTTCGGCCGGAGACTCACAGTAGTCGGCGAGTGCGTGCATGGCCTCCTTGGGCATCTTGTCGGCGTCCCGCACGATGACGAGGCGTCGCTCCGACATGAAGGGCAGCGTGTTGGCCGCGACGATGATCTCGTCGAGGTCGGCGCTCGCACCATCGAAGACACCCATGTTCAGCTCGACGTCGGCGTCGGCTCCGAGCCTGTCGCGCAGACGGCGGACCGCGCGCTCCAGCAGTAGGTCCTCTTCGCCATGTATCAGATAGACCGGCTTCAGGTCTGCGAGCCCCGATGATGCCATCCTGCGCTCCCGCGCTAGCCGGGACGGGCGGACACGCCCCGCGAACCGCGCGACGTGCTTCCCTGATTCTCGCACACGCCTCCGTACGCTCGTCCCCTCCGTTCGAGCGCACGGTCCCGTCGGCCAGATCGACGACGACATCTCCGTCCGCGTCCGTCCGATGGACTCGCGCGCCCGCATCCCGCAGCATCGCCATCACGTCCTGCGACGGATGGCCGAAGTCGTTGCCGGCCCCGACGCTCACGAGCGTCGTCTCCGGACGCCACACCTCGAGCGCCTCGTGCGTGAGCCCGTTGTCGCTGCCGTGATGCGGCACCTTCAACACGTCGATGTCGTGCAGGAGGCCACGCGTCGCGAGACCGTCCTGCACCGCCCGCTCCGCATCTCCTGTGAGCACCGCCGTCACGCCCGGACCCGAGACCTCCAGCACCACGCTCGTGTCGTTCGTGTCGAGGGAGACGTCCGCTCCTTCGGGCCACAGCACCTCGATGCGGACCCCGCCGATCTCCCACCCATCGCCCGATCTCAACTCGTGCCATGCGACCCGCCCCTTCGGAGTCAGACGCCCCGTCGTCGCCCGCTCCTCGGTCCACGCGTTCTCGTCCGCGACGACGGGCGCCCCGACGAAGCCGACTCGGGCGACTCCAGTGAGTCCGTCCAAACCACCCGTGTGATCATCGTGGTCGTGGGTGAGTATGACCGCGTCCAGGGTCCTCACTCCGTGACGCGCGAGCGCAGCTCTGAGCTCGCGGCCGTCCGCCCCGCAGTCCACGAGCATCGTCGACGTACCGTCGCGCACGAGCAACGCATCCCCCTGGCCCACATCGAGCATCACCAGTGTGGGGCCTCCACGCGGTATCGGAAGGAGCGCCCAGACGAGCGTCGCCGCGACGCAGGCGGCGACCAGTCCGCGAGCCGGCCCCGCCCGACGAGGGACCGGCCACGCGATCCACAACACAGCGGCTCCGACGCAGAGCGCCGCTCCAAGCAGAAGGCCTTCTCCCGACAGCGCGACCGCCGCCCCAGGCACGCCTGCGCACACGCCGGCGACACGTGCGCACACCCGAAGAGGAGCGCCGAGCCCTCCAACAACTTCATCCCGATCCCGGGCATCGGCGTCAGGAGGACGACGCCGAGCAACGCGACGGGGAGCGCGAGTGTCGTGGCCGGCACGGCGACGAGGTTCGCTGCCGGCGCCACGACGGAGATCACGTTGAAGGCAGGCGCCACCACCGGGAGCGTCGCCGCCTGCGCGGTCACTGTGGCACCCAGGAGTCGACCGCCGCTGCCCGGCAGGGATCCGATCGCCGCCGAGATCCATGCACCGACGAGGTCGCCGAAGAGGAGCAGACCACCGACGGCGGCGACGGACAACCTGAGCGAGAGGTCGAAGACGCTCCACGGGTCGGACGCGATCATGACCACCACCGCGACACCCAGGGCGGCGAGGCCGTCGGGCCTGCGTCCCGTCAAGCGCGCCGTCTACACGACCATCACCATCACGAGCGCCCGCGCCGTCGAGGTCTGCATCCCGGTCACGCACGCGAACGCGGCGCACACGCCCAAACACCCAGCGGCTTGCAGCCAGAGCGGGGCGCGCAGGAAGCGAAGGAGCCTCGCGGTGGCAAGACCGACCAGCCCCAGGTGGAGACCGGACACGGCGAGCAGATGGGAGAGCCCGGCATCGCGGAAGTCCGACTCCGCTTCCGTCCCCGTCACCCGCCTGCGGTCTCCGAGAGCGACCGCGACGAGAAGGTCCGCGCCGCTCCCCTCCAGCACCTCCATTCGCTCGAGGATGCTCGACCGCCAGCGAAGCAACGCACCGATGGGGCCCGAGCGCCACCCGAGGACATCGCATCGGGCTACTCTCGCGCTTCCCAGGGAGCCCCCGCGAGCGGCTCTGCGGGCCCACTCCTCACCTGCATCGGGAGGCGCGATCTCGCCTTCGAACGCGACGACGCGACCGAGCTCGGGCACGGCCATGTCGTCGGGCCAGAACAGCGTCGCCTTTCCTCCGCCCGTCCCTTCGAGCGCGATCTCCAACCGCGGACCGAACCGCCCGCGCACGGCGTCGCTCGTCACTATCCCGCGCACCGCGCCGGAAGGAGGTCCCTCCACGCTCGAGAGCCACCACGAGCCCTGCGCACTCGAGCACAGGCAGCCCAGAGCGACTCCGAGCACGCACAGGGTCATCGACGGGCTACCCCAGCGGGACCGCTCGAGGAGCCATGCGGCGACGGCTGCCAGCGCGCACGCCGCGGGAAGGGCCCATACATGCCAGCCAGGCCGCGCTTCCGCGTAGACAGCCCACGCTACGGACTCACCGGCCACGGCCCCGGCCCACGCACCGGCGGCCAGCCAGCACACCGCCGCGATAGAAGGTCGCGTCGTGGCGCGCGCCGTCACACGCAGACCAGATCGCGGATGGCCGCGAGTTTCTTCTCTCCTATCCCAGTGACACCCGGATCAGATCGTCCACCGTCGCGAACGGACCGTTCTGTTCGCGCTCGTCGATGATCGCGGCAACTGTCGCGGGACCGATCCCGGGTAGCGTCTCCAACTCCGTCGTGCCGGCGGAGTTGACGTTGACGAGGCCTCCGGGCGACGCTTCCTGGCCGGGCGGGGCTCGACACCACCGGGGGCGGGAGCACGGAGGCTCCCGACCCGCCACTCGGCGCGGCGGGCTGCACGACCGCCGTCGAAGGTGGAGGCGCGGATGCTCTGGCCTGCGCTGTGGACGGTGGCACAGCGGCGGAGGCCACTTCGTCGGTCGTCAGCACGACGACTTGTTCTCCATCCGCGACGAGTCGCGCCAGGTTCACGGACGCCTGGGCAGCGTTGCCGGTGAAACCTCCCGCCAGGACCACCACGTCACCGACCCGAGCGTCGCCGGCTACCTCGTAGACACCGGGATGGACGACCGCACCGACGATGTGGACGAACGCGTTGGGGGGTACGGTCGTCTCCGCGCTCGAGCTCGGAGTCGAACTCGCAGCCTCGGCCCGCAGCTCGTCCGGCGACGAACTCGCATCGGCCGACTCGAGTGTCGAGGCGCTCTGCGGTTCGACCGATCGCACCGGCGCCAGCCATCGGTACCCCGCCCAGCCGGCGAGAACGAGCGCGACCATGGCCGCGCCCATGACGGAGCGCTTGGTGACGCCGGCGACCCCGGCGCGCGAGGCCAGGCCTCCGAGTCGTTCCTTGACTCTCTCGAGCACGAGATACCACTCCCGGCGGGAGACTCGCGGGGCGTGGGCGCGAGTGCGCCCGCTCGAAGAGTAGACCGCGGCGGCCTCAACCATGGCCTACCGCGATATTGCGTGGATCCCCGTTCGAAGCAGGGCGAGGAACCTACTTCGCGACGACGCTCACGAGCCGGCCTCGCACGACGACGATCTTCTCGATCTCCTTGCCCTCGAGGTGCGACGCTACGTTCTCCTGCGAGAGCGCGACATCGCGGATGCCCGCCTCCGGCATGTCCGACGGCACGGTCACGCGGGCGCGCACTTTGCCGTTCACCTGCACGGCATACTGGACCTCGTCGACCTCGATAGCCGTCTCGTCGTAGACCGGCCACGGCTGCAGGTGCACGCTCGAATCGTTGCAGAGCACCTCGCGCCAGATCTGCTCGGCGAGGTGGGGAGCGAAGGGCGCCAAAGCCCTCGTCGTGATCTCCAGACTCTCGCGGACGACCGCCTTGTCGCGGCGGTCCTCAGGGACCTCCCGCCGGTAGTCGTAGGCGGAGTTCACGACCTCCATCAGTCGCGCCACCGCGGTGTTCAGACTGAAGGTGGCCACGTCCTCGGTGATCGCCTTCAAGCGCGTGTGCATGACTCTGCGCGCGCCGACGCTGCGCTCCTCGCCCGAGGGGGCCGCGGACGCCTCGCCCGGCTCGCACGCTCCGATCTCCGCAGCCGCTTCGTTCACGAGTCGCCACAGGCGCGTGAGGAAGCGCTTCACGCCCTCGAGCCCCTCCGTGCTCCACTCCAGGTCCTTGTCGGGTGGCGCCATGAAGAGGATGTACACCCTCAGCACATCGGCGCCGTACTTCTCGATGATCTCCTCGGGCGGGACTACGTTGCCTCGCGACTTGGACATCGTGAAGCCGTCGAGTCTCACCATCCCCTGGGTGAGTAGACGCGTGAACGGCTCGTCGAAGTCGCACAGCCCCATGTCGCGGAAGACCTTCGTGAAGAAGCGCGAGTACAGGAGGTGCAGGATCGCATGCTCGATGCCGCCGATGTACTGATCCACCGGCATCCAGTAGTCGACCTTGTCTTTCTCCCAGATCGCCTCGTCGTCGCGTGCGTCGGAGAAGCGGAAGTAGTACCAGGACGAGCAAGTGAACGTGTCCATCGTATCGGTCTCGCGGCGTGCCGCTGCCCCGCACTTCGGGCACTCCACCTCGTAGAAGCCCGGCTTGTCGGCGAGCGTCTCGCCCTTCGTCACGTCCACATCCAGCGGCAGACGCACGGGCAGGTCGCCTTCAGGGACCGGGACCCATCCGCACGCGTCGCAGTGGATCATCGGGATGGGATTCCCCCAGTAGCGCTGCCTCGAGATGAGCCAGTCCCTCAGGCGGAACTGTATCTTGAAGCGCCCGAGTCCCCGCTCGCCCAGCCACGCCGTCACGGCCTTCATGCCCTCTGAGTCCTTGCCGCCCGGCATCCCGGTGAAACCACCCGACTGGACCATCACGCCCGGCCCGTCGTAAGCCCCCACCCAGTCCACGTCCGCGACCTCGACGTTCTCGACTCCTCGCAGACGTTCCGCGAGCGGATCGTCTTCGGGCACCACGACCGGCGGGATCGGCAGGCCGTACTTCCGTGCGAACTCGAAGTCGCGCTGGTCGCCGCAGGGCACCGCCATCACCGCACCCGTGCCGTACTCCATCAGCACGTAGTCGGAGACCCAGACGGGCACCTTCTCGCCGTTGACGGGGTCGACCACGTAGCGGCCGGTGAAGGCGCCATGCTTCTCCGTCTCCGTCTCGCGATCGACCGCCGAGCGGTTCGCCGCCTCTCGCTGCACCTGCCGGACGGCCTCCTCGTGCTCGGTCCCCTCCACGAAGAGGTCGATCAATGGATGCTCGGGCGCCAGCAGGAAGAAGCTGCAGCCGAAGAGCGTGTCCGGACGCGTCGTGAACACGGTGATCTTCTCGCACGTGGGTTCGCCGTCCGCGTCGCAGATGGCGAAGTCCACCTCGGCCCCTTCGCTGCGGCCGATCCAGTTGGCCTGCATCGTCTTCACGCGTTCGGGCCAGCCCGGCATCTCGTCGAGCGAGTCCAGCAGCTCGTCGGAGTACTCGGTGATCCTGAAGTACCACTGCTCGAGCTCGCGCGTCTCCACATGGCTCTTGCAGCGCCAGCACACGCCGTCACCGATGACCTGCTCGTTCGCGAGGACGGTATCGCAGTGGGGACACCAGTTAACCGGACTCGACTCGCGCTCCACGAGCCCGCGCTCCCAGAACTTCAGGAAGATCCACTGACCCCATCGGTAGTAGTCCTCATCCGACGAGATCACCTGACGGTCCCAGTCGTAGCTGAAGCCCATGCGCTTGAGCGAGGATCGCTGCCGCTCGATGTTGGTGTACGTCCACTCCGCAGGATGCGTCCCCTGCTGTATGGCGGCGTTCTCCGCCGGCATACCGAAGGAGTCCCACCCGATCGGATGGAGCACCGAGAAGCCCTGCATCCTCAGGTATCGAGCGAGCACGTCACCGAGCGTGTAGTTGCGAACGTGCCCCATATGGATGTCACCCGAAGGGTACGGGAACATCTCGAGGATGTAGCGCTTCTCCTTCTCGGGGTCTTCCACCGCGCGGTCCAGGCCTTCTTCGGCCCAGACCGCCTGCCACTTCTCTTCCCAGGACTGCGGGTCGAACGGACGCGTCACGGGCTGCCTCCGGGGTAGGGTCGACATGCGCGCTCCATTCTAGCGGAAGGGGTCCGACCCCACGCCGCCCGATCCGGGCGGACGGCGAGGCCGGACCCCTCTGGTCTCGTTCGCGCTAGCTACCCGTGGAGCGCTCCCACCCGCCGACCGTCCAGGCCGGGTCGAGGCTCTCGGCGCCGTCGCTGAAGACGGGCGAACCGGCGGGACCGATCGTGAGCTCGTCGACGCACCAGCCGACGCCGTAGACGAAGGAGTCACACGTGTAGCGGAAGCGGACCTGGACGTTCTGGCCGCCGTACGCGGAGGCGTCGAAGCTCGCCGACACCCACACTCCTCCGGTGGTACCGGTCACGCCATCGCCGTCGTTGTTGCCGTTCGGATCGTCGGTGGTCGTGATGTCGCCGGCGAGCGGCGTCCAGTTCGATCCTCCGTCGGTGGATGCCTCGAGGTAGCCGTAGTCCCAGCCTTCCTCGATGTCGTACCAGGTCATGAAGTCCACCGTGGAGGAGGCCGGCAGCAGGAGCGTGTCGAGCGTCAGGGTGTGCTCGAGCGGCGTGTAGTCCACACCTTGACCCGAGTACCACATGTACGAGCCCGCGTACGGGGTCGGACGATAGATGCTCGGCCCGTGGCACTCCATGCACGCCGCGCTGTACGTAGGGTATCCACCGCCGAGATACGCGGCTGTGTGGCACGTGATCGCCGCGCATCCGAGCGCGAAGCGCGGGTTGGTCGGATGGTTCCTCAGCCAGCCATGCGCGTCCATCGCATTGTCGCCGGCGTTGCCGAACCCGTTGTCGTAGTAGCCGCTCGGGTTGTCGTGCCGGGCGTACACGTCGTCAGCCCTCGGGGTGCCGGTCGCCATGTGGCTCTCGAGATGACACGACTGACAGCGGCCGTCCCAGGCTCCCGCCAGCGACGCATACTCGGAGCTCTGGTGGCACTCGGTGCACGACACCGACAAGTGCCGGAAGACCTGCGGCTCCTCCTGGAGCAGGATGGTGCGGTTGTGCTCTTGCACGAGGTCCCGGTAGTGGCACGTCGGCTGACCGTTCCTGATGAAGCCGCAGCCGCCATCGACGTTCTCTGCGCCCATCGCGTGCCTCGGAACGAGCTCCGTGTGCATCTCGGAGGGCGAGCCCGCCGGATGACAGCCACCCTGTTCGCACGTCTTGTCCCACGTCGTGAACGTGTTCCGCGGGCTCGGATGGCACGCCGAACAGTACAGTCCCTCCGTCGAAGAACCCGGCTTCTCGTGCTCGTCGGTCACGAGCATGTCGTGGCAGGCACCGCATTCCGCGACGTACGGGTACGGCGGGTTGTACGTCGGACTGTCGCCTGGAGCGGGCCACGTGCCCGACACGGTATCCGCTGCGACGTCCGCGGTGTGCTTGAGCGGATCGAACCCGTGGTCCGGCCCGACCGCGTGACACGCGCTGCAAGCCGTATCCCCCGCCGCGATCGCGTCGGCCACGTCGGGATCGGTGCTTGCGTGGCATGTGAGGCAGTCGAGTCCGTGGTCTCGGTAGTGATGTTCGACGGTGAGTGAACGCTGGTGGCACTCGACACACGCGTCCTCGGTGCTGTCGTGATACGGATCGTCCGGAGGCGAGGTGTGGACCTGATGGATCGCGGGGTGCGAGGGGTCGTGGCAGTCCTCGCAGTCGCCGGGGAACGCATCGAGAGCTGCAGCGGAATGCTCGGGGTTCCCCGGCAGGTACTCCGCTGGGGGAGCTCCACCGTGACCGACCGGGCTGTTCGCCGGGTCGTGGCATGCGTCGCAATCGGACATCGGGTGTGCAGCCGGGTAGTCGGCGTGCGCGTGGCACGCCGTGCAGTCGTCCCCGACGGTGTCGGGCAGCTTCGGATATATCTGCACGTAGAAGTCCCAGCTCAGCGAGTTCGGGCGTCCGGCCGTGGAGGTCACTTCGATGGTCGCGGTGTGGTTCCGGTCGTTGGCGATCGGCGTCGCGGGGGTACCTGAGATCACGGCGCCCGCCAGCGTGGTCGGTATCGGCACACCGTCGACGTACGCCTGATAGGCGGAGAGCTCACCGGTCGCTCGGGCACTCACCGTCGGCAGCGTCGTCGCCACCTGGGAGCCCGGGGTCGGTTCCGGCCCGATGAGCTCGGGCGGCACCGCGGTGTCGACGTCGAACGACCACGTGTACGTCGACATCTGCCAGGAGGCGTTGTACACGTAGACCTGGATGCCGTGCGTGCCGCCC
>JAUVQN010000102.1 GCA_030598125.1 Coriobacteriia bacterium
CGTGACTCACCATGACGAGCCACGCGCCGCCCACGGCCGCCGCGGTCGATACACCGGCGGCCACCAGGACGAAGCCCATGTGCGCCACGGAGCTGTACGCGATCATGCGCTTCAAGTCGCTCTGCGCCAGGGCCATGAACGCCCCATAGACGATCCCGATGATCCCGAGTGCCGCGAGTACGGGCGCCGCGCTGTCGAACGCTTCCGGCGCGACGGGGATCGCCAGTCGGAAGAGACCGTACCCGCCCATCTTCAGCAGCACGCCGGCGAGCAGGATCGAGCCCGCCGTCGGTGCCTCCACGTGGGCGTCGGGGAGCCACGTGTGCAACGGCCACGCCGGTATCTTCACCCGGAAGCCCACGGCAAGCAGCCAGAAGACCCCCGTCTGCAGCTCACTCGGCACGTGGACGAGTGCGAGCCCTTCGAACGAAGCCTGTCCCGTCGTCACGATGATGATCATGAGACCGATCAGCATGAGGACGCTGCCGAGGAACGTGTAGAGGAAGAACTTCATCGCGGCGTGACGCCTTCGCTCGTGGCCCCATATCCCGATTAGGAAGAACATCGGGATGAGCACGGCCTCCCAGAACGCGTAGAAGAGCACGAGCGTGGCCGCGAGGAACACGCCCATGGTGGCGGCCACCAGCGCGAGTAGCAGCGCGTGGTGCGCGCCCGGGCTCTTCGTCACCTTCCAGGAGGCGAGCACGGCGACGACACCGAGGACCGCGGTGAGGGCGACGAGCGGGATGGAGAGCCCGTCGAGAGCCAGCTCCCACGTCCACAGCCACGACCCCGGCTCTCCCGCGAGATCCCAGACCTCGCTGAGCACGGGCCTGGCCTCGAGAGCCCGCACGCACGCACCGACCGCCACGCCCAGCTCGACGAGCGAGGTGGCCAGTGCGATCCAGCGCGGGTTGCCCGGTCCGGTGCGCCCCGCGACGACCGCGAGCGCGGCTCCGATGAGGGGTATCGCGATGAGTGCGGTCAGGATGCCCACGACGTCACCACAGCCCCAGGTTGGATATCGTGTCGGCGAGCTGGTCCTGCATGACGATGAGGTAGCTCACAGCCAGCAGCGCGATCACGCCACCGCCGATGAGCGCAGCGTACCACTGGACGTCCCCGTTCTCGATGGCGTTCATGCCCCGGCCGAACCACCTGGAGGCTGTGCCTGTCCCCTCCACGATGCCGTCGATCACGAACCTGTCGACCACCTCGTAGAGCACCGTGGCGAACACGACCGTCGGCCGCACGACGACCCGCTGCACGAACCCGTCGAACCAGTACGCGTGCTCCCACGCCCTCCACACGGGATCGAGCGCGCCAGCCAGCCTGTCGTCGGCCTTGAGCCCGCTCCGATAGAACAGGACGGCAGCGGCCACGCCGACGATGGCGACCGTGGCCGACACGATGGCGACGGGTGGCTCGAGCGCGTGCGCTTCTTCGCCCAGGAGTTCCGCCACGACGGTCGCGAGGTAGCCGGCGGAGGCGGCGAGCGTAGCAAGGATGACGAGCGGGATCGTCATGGTCGGGCCCGATTCGTGCGCGTGCTGATCCCCTCTGGGCCTGCCGAAGAAGGTGAGCATCGTCGCACGCGTGATGTAGAAGGCGGTGAAGAGGCTCGCGGCCCAGAGCAGCACGACGACCCAGAGCTGCTCGTGGTAGCCCGCGGCGAGTATCTCGTCCTTCGAGAAGAAACCTGCCAGACCGGGTATCCCGGCAAGGGCGGCCGCACCGACGATCCAGGTGACCGCCGTGATCGGCATCTTCTTGAAGAGGCCCCCCATCTCGCGCATGTCCTGCGTGCCCGTGCCGTGGATCACGCTCCCGGAGCCGAGGAAGAGCAGCGCCTTGAAGGCCGCGTGCGTGGTCAGGTGGAACATCGCGATCTCCCACGCGCCGAGCCCGAGCGCCGCGAACATGAAGCCGAGCTGACTGATGGTCGAGTACGCGAGCACGCGCTTGATGTCGTTCTGCGCGGTCGCGGCCGTTCCCGCCATCACGGCGGTGAACACGCCGACGACGAGGATCAGCTGGAGCACGCCCGGCGACGCTTCGAAGAGCGGCCAGACCCTCGCCACCAGGAACACCCCCGCCGCGACCATCGTGGCGGCGTGGATCAGCGCGCTCACCGGCGTCGGACCCTCCATCGCGTCCGGAAGCCATATGTGGAGCGGGAACTGTGCGGACTTGCCCGCCGCGCCCATGAAGAGCAGCGCGGACGCCACGGCGATCGTGCCGGCGGCCACCCCGGAGGCCGCCGCGGTCATCTCGGCGAGGTCGAGACTGCCCGTCGCCTGCCACAACACCGCGATCCCGAGCAGGAATCCGACGTCACCCACCCGCGTCACGAGGAAGGCCTTCATCGCCGCGTTCGCAGCGGACGGCTTCCGGTACCAGAAGCCGCTCAGCAGGTAGGAGCACACGCCGACGAGTTCCCACGCGACGAAGATCCCCGCGAGGCTGTTCGCGATGACGAGGCCCGTCATCGATGCGGTGAAGAGCGACAGCAACGTGAAGTAGCGCGCGAAGCCCGGATCATCGGCCATGTAGCCGACGGAGAACACCATCACCATCAGGGCGACCGTCCCGACGACGAGGAGCATCAGCGCAGAAAGACCGTCGACCGCGTAGCCGATCGTGATGACCATGGTGCCCTGCACCATCCAGTCCCACGTCGCGCTAGACACCATGCCGCCGACGTACGGGGCCGGCGCAGCGCTCGCTTCGCCCCCCAGCACGACGACCGCGCACGCGACGCCCGCAAGGAGGACCGTCAGTGGACCCAGCATCGCCACCCACGCCGACGCCTTGCCGAGCAGGCGCCCGAACAGGAAGAGGAAGACCGCGAGGCCCAAAGGGACCACCGCGGCGAGGTACGGGGCCTCCGCGAGGAAGTCCACTAGCCCTCCACTTCCATGAGCTCTTCCACCTGGGTCCGCCCGCTGCGCCGGGCCAGCGCGACGAGAAGTGCGAGACCCACCGCGGCCTCAGCGGCCGCGATCACGAGCACGATCAGCGCGAGGGACTGTCCGCTGCCGTACTCGCCGCGCGCCGCGGCGAAGGCGATGAGCTGGATGTTCGCGGCGCCGAGCATGATCTCGACGCTCGCGAGGACCGCGATCAGATCGCGGCGGGTGAGCACGCCGAAGAGGCCGATGCTGAAGAGGAGCGACGTGAGCGTGACGATACTCATGAGCGCTCCTTCCTCACCACGATGGCCACGGCAGCCACCAGCGCGACGAGGAGCAGCACGCCGACGAGCTCGAACTGCGGCAGCATCGTGCCCAGGAGCGCCATCCTCATGTCCTCGACCGAGTCGGAAGATCCGAGCACCACTCCCAACTCCTCGCCGACCGGCGAGAGCGCCTGGTTCATGAAGACGAAGACGATGATCGGCACGAGCGCCGTGGCGATGTCCACCCTGCTCGTGAGCTGGGGTCTTCCCGTGTCGTCGCGCTTGAGCACCATGATCGCGAGGAGTATCAGCACGAGCACGCCGCCGACGTATACGAACACCTGCGCCACGGCCAGGAACGGCGACCCGTAGTAGAGGAAGAAGCCCGCCACCCCGAGGAGGAACGCGCCGAGTCCGAGCGTCATCCGCATCATGCCCCGCGTGACGACCACGACGAGCGCACCTCCGAGGCACATCGTGGCGAGTATCCAGAAGGACACCTCCGACACACTCACTCGTCCTCACCCCCTGGGACGGGGCACGGTGGCGGGAGTATGCCGTCCTTGCCGGTCGCGCGGGTGCCGTCCGGATCGCGAAGCATCTCTCCCTTGACGAAGACCATGAGGCCCCGGCTGTAGAAGCTCAGTTCGTACTGACCCGTGTGCCTGAGGGCGTTCGTGGGACATTGCTCGACGCACAGTCCGCAGAAGCAGCACTTGGACAGGTCGAGGTCGTAGCGGGTCAGACATCGCGCACCGGGTTCGTCCACGCGCTCCACCTGGATGGCCAGGTCCGGGCAGGTCCGGGCACAGAACGTACACCCGACGCACACCTCCGACTCGCAGCGAAGACACCGCTGTGCCTCCGCGAGGGCCTCCTGATGTGTGAGCCCGAGCTCGACGGTCCGGAAGTCCTGCACGCGCTCCTCGGGCCGCTCCATGGGCATCTCGGCTCGGCGCCTCGACGGCTCCACGTCGTCCACCTCGGCGACCGCGTACTTGTAGTAGACGGGGACGGGCCGGTCCACGCGGTCGGTCTTCAGACTCTGACCGCTCAGGTAGCGATGGATCGACGTGGCCGCCTCGTGTCCGGTCGCGATCGACGCGATCGCACTGCCCGGGCCGGTCACGACCTCACCGCAGGCGAACACCCGCGGGTTGGTCGTGGTGAAGAGGTGGCCGTCCACGACGAGTTGCCCGCGGTCGTTGACCTCGACATCCGTGCCCTCGACCACGTCTTCCAGCACCGACATCTGCCCGATGGAGAAGACGACCACGTCGCACGGGAAATCCGTGACGCCGTCTCCGAAGTCCGGGGAGAAACGCCCCTGCGCGTCGAAGACGGAGAGGCACTCCCTCAAGCGCATCCCGACGACCCGCCCATCCTCGACGAGCACCGCCTCCGGTCCTTGGCCGCACATCGCCGCCACGCCCTCGTCGACGGCCTCCTCGATCTCCCAGGGATGACACGGCATCTCGTCGTCGCCCTCGAGGCAGGCGAGGCTCACCTCGGACGCTCCCGTGCGCAGCGCGCAGCGCGCGACGTCCACTGCGACGTTCCCTCCGCCGATCACCAGCACCCTCTGACCGCGCACGCCCGCGTCCTTCTCGAAGTTCGAGCGCCTGAGGAACTCGAGCGCACCCCGGACCCCTTCGGCGTCGGCTCCGTCGATGGGAAGGATCCGGCTGGCCGCGAGCCCGGCGGCGACCAGCACCGCCTCGTACTCTTCGATGAGGTCGGGGAGGAGCACGTCCTTGCCCGCCTCCACGCCACACCTCAGGTCCAGACCCATCTTCACGACGTCGTCGATCTCCGCGTGCAGCACGTCTCTCGGGAGACGGTATGTGGGCACACCGGTGTAGAGTGCGCCGCCCGGCGCATCCTCCTTCTCGAACATGACGACGGAGTAGCAGAGTCTCATGAGATCGAGCGCCGCCGCGAGACCTGACGGCCCGGACCCGATCACGGCCACCAGATCGGGACGGTCGGGCTCGATCGGCTCGACGAG
>JAUVQN010000142.1 GCA_030598125.1 Coriobacteriia bacterium
CGTGAGAAGGAGGGGCAGAGCCCCGCCCTCCGAGAAGTAGTCGATCATCCGTGTCAGACCCGTGCGCTCGTCCGCGAAGCCCGAGACGTCGAGCCCCAGCTGACCCAGTGCTGCGATCGCGAGTACGTAGAGCGTGCTCGCCCCGAGGTAGACCAGCCACGCGACGATGACCCCCGAGATCAGGAAGGAGACCTTCACCGACCGGAACCCGAGCGCGTGCCAGGCGTTGCCAGGCTTGCGCCGGGCGAGGACGACGAGCGTGACCGACGGCAGAGCGTAGCCGAGCAGCACGAGACCGAAGAAGGCCAGCCTGTCGGGCATCCCGTCGGCCTGCAGCGTGAGTACCGAGCCGAGCACGGCCACCGACTGCCCCACGAGCGTCGCCGCCAGCGCGAGGACGGCCTCGCCGAGCGTCCATCGCGGGGGCGCGTCGCTGGGAGCGGTGACCGGTCCCGGGGAGTCGGACGGTCCAGCCACCGGCGGCGGCTGCGACTCCCCGGCCATCAGAGCACGCCGGCCACGTAGAACGCCGCGGCCACCGCGACTGCGTTGTAGAGCGCGTGCGCGGCGATCGAGGGCACGAGCGAGAGGCTGGACATCCGCAGCCACGCGAGCGCCACCCCGAGAAACGCGAGCGGTACGAACCGCCACAACGAGAAGTGTGAAGCGGCGAAGAGGAGCGCCGACACCCCCGTCCCGACAGCGACTCCCCAGCGTGTGGAAGCGAAGGGAAGGACCATCCCACGGAAGACCAGCTCCTCGACGAAGGGCCCGACGAGCACGACCATCACGATCGCGAGGCCCAGACCGAGCACGTCCGGTCCGAAGACGTCGGTCAGGTCCGAGACCGCGCTCGGCGGCGGCTCCCATCCGAGCGCTCGCACGATGAACGCGTACGCGACATACACGAACCAGCCGAGCAGGACGACCGCCACGGTCCACAGAGCGTAGACGGGCGCGAACGTCTTGAGAGAGAACGCCTGGAAGAGGTCCGACCCTCGCCGCCGTACGAGCCACACGAGGAACGCGAGCATGAGACCATAGTAGACCGTGAGCGTCCCCGTGCGCGCCCAGACGAGACCGCGCACCGGCAGTTCGGATACGGTCTCCGAGCCCAGCAGGGCGTTCTTCGCGACGACGAGGGCGAGGGCGACCGCGAGTGCCGCCGCGACCTCGGAGAGCGACCACGGCGCGTCGACCTTCGGGGAGCGCCGCCTCCCCGAGCGACCTCCGCTGCGTGCGCCCTCGTCCCGAGGATCGCTCTTCGAGCGACGCCGCTCACCTGATCCGGAGGTCGCCGCAACCGAGCGGGTCCGCCGCACGTTCGCTCCGCGACTGGCCGGCCCGATGGCACCTGCCTCGCACGCGTCCACGCACGCACGGCAGTCCGTGCAACCGGCCCAGTCGCAGTAGATGTATCGCGGCCCGACCTGGAGAACGCCCTCGGGGCATACGTCCATGCACGCCCCGCATCGGTCGCAGACCTCGGGCTTGAGCGTGAGCTTCGCGCGAGCGCCCACCTACGCCTCGGGCTCCACGTCGGCCGGGCCGCTCGGCTCGATGGCCGGCGCCTCGCGGCGCTCCAGCGTGCGCGCGAGATCGTCCTCGTCGAGTACCGCCACTCCGAGATCGATCGCCCTGTCGCGCTTCGAACCGGGATCGGCGCCGGCCACGACGAACGACGTGCGCTTCGAGACCGAGCTGGTGACCTTCGCCCCGAGCTCCTTCAGCGCCGCAGCCGCCTCGCCGCGCGTCATGGAAGCGAGCGATCCCGTCAGTACGAACGTGAGGCCCTCGAGCGGTCCGTCGACGGGAGACGACTTCACCACTCCGCCGACGACTCCGGCCAGCTCCAGCTTCCCGATGACACACAGGTTCTCTTCGCCGTCGAAGAAGACCCGCACCGACTCGGCGATCTTGGGGCCGACCCCCTCGACGGCGGCCAGCTCTTCCTGGGACGCGCCCGCGACCCCTTCGAGCGTGCCGAAGCGGGCGGCCAGGAGCCCCGCCACTGTGGAGCCGACGTGGCGGATACCCAGCCCGAAGAGGACCCTGTCGAGCGGACGATCCTTGCTCGCGGAGATCGTGGCGAGCAGGTTGCCCGCGGCCCGCTCCTGGAAGTGCTCCACCCCAGTGAGATCCTCGAGCGTGAGCGCGTAGAAGTCGGCGACATCGCCCACGAGCCCCCGCTCGAGCAGGTCCGCGAGCACGGCCGGGCCCAGCCCGTCGATGTCCATCGCGCCGCGTGACGCCCAGTGCAGCAACCGCTCCATCCGCTGCGCGGGACACGCGGCGTTGGTGCAGCGCACCGCTACCTCGTCGTCGGGCCGCCAGACGCTTGAGCCGCACGAAGGGCACCGCTCGGGCATCTCGAACGCTACCTCGTCACCCGTGCGCAGACGCGTCACCGGACCGACGACCTCCGGGATCACGTCGCCCGCGCGTCTCACGACGATCGTGTCGCCGATCCGCACGTCCTTCCGGCGCACCTCGTCGATGTTGTGGAGCGTCGCGTTCTCGACCGTCGCACCGCCGACGAAGACGGAATCGAAGCGCGCCACCGGCGTCAGGACGCCGGTGCGCCCGACCTGGACGTCGACCGCCGTGAGCACGGTCGTCTTCTCCTCGGGCGGGAACTTGAACGCGATCGCCCAGCGCGGCGCCTTCGACGTGTGTCCGAGCTCGAGCTGCTCGGAGATGCCGTCCACCTTCACGACCACGCCGTCGATCTCGTAGTGCAGCGCGGCACGCTTCTCGAGGGCGTCGGCGCAGAAGGCACGGACCTCTTCTGCGGATCCGACCCGGCCGATGTCCGGATTCACGCGGAAGCCGGCCGAGCGGAGCAAGTCGAGCACGCCCCATTGAGAGGAGAGACCCAGCGCCGCCGGGTCGTCGATCTGGTAGACGAAGGTCGAGACGTCGCGAGCGGCCGTGACGGCCGGATCCTTCTGGCGGACCGAGCCGGCCGCCGCGTTGCGAGGGTTCGCGAAGCGCGGCTGCTCTGCGCTGTCCTGCTCCTCGTTCAAGCGGGCGAACGAGTCGCAGGGCATGTAGACCTCGCCGCGCACCTCGATCGTCCCCGGCCCGGCGCCCGCCTGGAGTCGGAGCGGGACTGAGCGGATGGTCCGGACGCTGGCGGTGATGTCCTCGCCCGTCGTGCCGTCACCGCGCGTGGCGGCACGGACGAGCGACCCGCCCTCGTACGTCATCGCGATCGCGGTCCCGTCGATCTTCAGGTCGCACACGAAGCCCCCGGGCGGACGTCCGAGACGCTGCCTCGTGCGCGC
>JAUVQN010000052.1 GCA_030598125.1 Coriobacteriia bacterium
ACCCTGGCCGTGCGTTCTCTCTTCTCCTCCACCTTCACGATGAAGAGACTCGGGTGCGTCGCTTCGAGCGTGCCCTCACGCTCGACGATCTTCGAGCGGCCCATGTTCGCCTTCAGGCGCATGCGCTCACCCATGAGCGACTCGAGATCCGTGCGAATACGGCCGACCTTGTCCGTCTGGCTGACAGGATTCATTCGCCCCTCCTCACAATCCTCGAGATTATATCCCAATCCTTGCCAGAGCTCAAGCGAGGTGCCCGCGGACCCCCAGACATCGCGCGAGCCGGACGAACTCGTCCTGCGTGAGCGTCTCCGCTCGCCGCGACCCGTCGAGGCCGGCGGCACCGAGCGACTCCTCGGCGTCTTCTCTCGAGAGATCGAGCCCCGCCGCGATCGCGTTCCTGAGCGTCTTCCTCCGCTGCGAGAACGCCGCGGTGGCGGTCGCATCGACCGCGGCGGCGAGCTCGAGCGTGGCCGGCGCGGCCACACGGTCCAGCCTGATGACCGCGGAGTCCACGTTCGGCGGCGGCATGAAGCAGGACCGGGACACGGCGAAGCGGCCCGTCGGCTCCGCGCGCTGCCGCAGCTTGACGGTGTAGGCGCCGTAGTCCTTCCCGCCCGGCGCGGCGACCATCCGGTCCGCGACCTCCGCCTGCACCATCACGACCGCGCGCTGGATCGAGGGGACTTCGGTGAGCATCCGCAGGACGACCGTGGCCGCGACACCGTACGGCAGGTTCGCCACCAGCTTCGTCGGAGGGCCGAAGGGGCCCGTCAGCTCCTCGGGGGCGATGCGGACCGCGTCCGCGTGCACGACGGCGAGTCCAGGGCAGGACGCGGTCGTCTCCTCGAGGACGGGGAGCAGTCGCTCGTCCGCCTCGACGGCCACGACCCGGGCACCGGTCGCGCAGAGCGCGACGGTGAGCGTCCCGATGCCCGGCCCCACCTCGACCGCGATGTCGGCCGCATCGAGCTCGGCGAGGTCGAGGATGCGCCCCACGGCGTTGTCGTCGACGAGGAAGTGTTGTCCGAGCGAGCGCTTGGTGAAGAGGCCGTGCCGCTCGAGGACGCTGCGGGTGCTCGAAGGAGTCGCGAGCGGCGAGTGAGGCATGCCCGCCGTTACGGCAGGACGGTGATCGTCACCGTCCGGCGGCCCCAGGCGCGGGCCTGGTCGAGCGAGTCGAAGCACACGTCGATCTTGTTGCCCTTGATCGCCCCGCCCGTGTCCGCAGCGACACCGTAACCGTAGCCGGGGAGGTAGAGGCGCGTGCCCAGAGGGATAACGCTCGGGTCCACGGCCACGATGCCGAATCCCGCCTTCGCGCCGGTCGCGGTGTTGTATCCGCAGCCGACACCGGGGACGTACGCTGTCGTGCTCACGGTCAGCTCACGGCCGCTCGCCGGAGCCGACGCCGCTGCCGGAGCCGACGACGTCGTGCGCCGGTCGGTCCCGCGCGACACGGTCAGCTGCTGGTCGCGCCGGCCCGTGCCGTTGCGGACCACTTCGTCGACAGCCTGGGCCACGACACGCTCGGCCTTGAGCACTCGCGAGCCCTCCACGCCGTCGGTCACGACGACCTCGTAGAGGCGGAGCGTGCGACCGGGCTCGCCCTCCACGTCGACGGCGTTCGTCCCGAGCGGAATCGACGCGTCGTCCTCGGAGATGGTCTCGAACGGGATCTCGATCTCCTCTTCGACGACGCGGACGAAGACGTCGGAGGCGGTGATGGTCATGTCGTCTTCGAGCGGCTCGTCCACCGCAGGCTCGACCACGAGCCCGCTCGTGGGGTCGAGGCCGACCGCGACGAGCGCGTCAGCGACGGTGGACCCGACGACGTCGACCTCGACCTCATCGCCCGAGAGGACGAACGTCACGGGGACGGCGTGCCGCACGGTGACGGTCATGCCGTCGGTGACGGGTGTGTCGGGAGGCGGGTTCACGAGGTCAGCTTCGGATACGACGACTTCCGCCTCGTCCAGAAGGGACGCGACGTCGACCGCTTCGGTCTTGAAGCGGTACGCCTCACCGTCGACGACGACGGTGACGGCGGTCTCTGTGGCCCAAACGAACCCGGTGATCGATGCTACGACGACGATGGCTGCGACGACTGCTGCGATGATGTATTTGGTGTTCAGGACACGTGCCGGGCCTGCCGGCAGTACTGTCATTAGCTCCCCTCGGGAGATTCAAAACGTCTAGCTGGAACGGCCCCCGGTTCCGGAGGCACGGTCATCGATTATAGCGAAGGGACCCTCACGCAACAATGCCGCGCGCACCCCGGCGGTGACGGCGCACCCGCGTCCGGTGATAGGAGTGGGTCGCCGCCCTCACGCGCTCCGGCTCGAGCTACAGGAGCTCGATCCCGGCCACAGTGAGCTCGGCCAGGCCCCATACGGCGAAGAAGGCGATCGTGACGCCGAGACCGACGGTGGAGAAGGCCCGTTTCCACTCCACGTCCAGGAGCCACGCCGCGCACGTGCCGGAGTACGCTCCCGTGCCCGGCAGCGGCACCGCCACGAAGAGGACGAGGCCCCACACACCGTAGCGCTCCACGAGACGATGGCCCTTCTCACGGATCTTCTGGAGCTTCCGGTGCAACCACGAGCCCTCGGGGATGTGGTCGTAGAAGAACTCCAGGATGAAGTAGGTCGGGAAGAAGACGAGCCAGTTCACGGCGAGGATCAGCGGGAGGTAGATCCGGTCACCCGCCGCCACGGCGATGGGCACCGCTCCGCGAAGCTCGATCCAGGGGACGAACGTGATGACGACGTAGTAGAGCCACGAGGGCAGCCCGACGAGGAAGTCCAGCGCCGACTGGGTCATCCGCGCCACGCCTCTTGCGCGAGCCTCTCGCCGAGCGCCTTCGCGGACTCCAGGGCGTCGGGGTGCGTCCCCATGTCGGCCGGACCGTCCACGTGCTCGACGTCCAGGACGTCGAGGCAGTCGATGCCGAGCACGCCGAACACGCTCTTGGTCGTCGTCACGGCGGCCTCCGGCCCGTACGGGTCGCCGCCCCCGCGCGCGATGAGGATGGCGCCGGGACGCCGCTCGGGCGCGTCCCCTCCGAGCGCGTAGCGCCGCGCCCAGTATGGCTGCATCCGGTCGAAGAGGGCCTTCAAGACCGCGGGGACGGTCGCGAAGAAGACGGGGCTCGCCACGACGATCGCGTCGGCGTCGTCGATGCGCGGGTAGATGTCCCGCATGTCGTCCACGATGACGCACTCCCCCGTGCTCGAGCACGCGTTGCACCCGCGGCACGGGTGGATGTCGTGCTCGACGACCACGAGCTCGTCGACGTCCGCGCCCGCGTCGGCGAGTCCCGAGATGCAGGCGTCCAGGAGCCGCTCGCTGTTGCCGTGCCGGCGCGGACTGCCCGCGATCGCGAGCACCCGCGGGCCGCCCACTCCCGATGCGTCGGCGCCCATTACGCCTCCTCTCGCCCGCCGAAGAGCGCGCGGGCGTTCTCATAGGCCGCCCGCGCTACCACCGCCGGGTCGTCGCCGCGCGCCTCCGCGACCTTCGCGGCCGTGAAGACGGCGAAGGCCGGTTCGTTCTTCCTTCCGCGCACCGGCTCCGGCGCGAGGAAGGGACAGTCGGTCTCGACCAGCAGTCGCTCGAGCGGCACCACGCGCGCCGACTCGCGGATGATGTCCGCCTTCTTGAACGTGACCGTCCCGGCGAACGAGACCATGCACCCCATGTCGAGGAAGGAGCGGGCGAGCTCGGGTCCCTCACCGTAGCAGTGGATGACGCAGCCGGCCTCGGGTACGCCGGCCTCTTCCAGGATGTCACGGCCTTCCTCGTGCGCGTCGCGCAGGTGCACGATGACCGGCAGTTCGACCTCGTGCGCGAGCGCGAGCTGTGCACGGAACGCGCGACGCTGGTCGTCGCGCGGGGAGTGATCGTAGTGGTAGTCGAGCCCGGTCTCGCCGATGGCGACGAGCGCGCCCTCGCCGACGAGACGGCGCAGGACGGCCTTGGCGGTCTCACCGTAGTCCTTCGCCTCGTGCGGATGGACGCCGGCCGCCACCACGACATCGGGCGCGCCGGCACCACCCTGCTCCCGCACGCGGGCATCCGCCTCGTCCAGCCAGCCTGGGAGCGCGTCCAGGGACGCGAGCTCGTCCGCGTCGAGCGGGTAGACGATCGTCACGATGTGCGAGACGCTCGCAAGCGCCGCTCGCTCGAGCGCGCCGACGGGGTCTTCGAGCATGCACAGGTGCGCGTGCGAGTCCGATACCGGCGCGCCCAGGTCGGGGATGTCGATCGGCGATGTGGTTCCCATCCGGAAGGGACCCTCCCCCTACGCCTCGTCCTCGACGATACGGGGGAAGAGCGCGTCGCCCTTGGTGACCGTGGAGCCGGCGGGCAGACCGCCCCAGCTCGCCCGATCGGCGAGGTCGTGGACGAGCGAGTCGAGACCGGCGTCAGCGTCGTCCACGAGACCGAGCCGCCGCCAGACCTCCGCCGACGTCTTCGGCATCACGGGCGCCGTGAAGAGCGCGGCGATGCGCACGGCTTCGAGCGCCGCGTACATCACGGCGTCGAGGCGATCGCGGTCCTCTTCGGACTTCGCGAGCTGCCAGGGCATGGACACCTCGATGTACTTGTTCGTCTGCTTGATGAGGTCCCACGTCGCCTCGAGGGCGCCCACGTACTCGAGACGGGCCATGGCGTCCGCATACGCGCTCGGGAGCCGGCCCGCGATCGCCTGGAGCTCGACGAGTTCCGTCGACTCGTCGTCGGCGCATCCGTCCGCGGCGTCGCCGCAGTCGGGCACGCGGCCGTCGCAGTACTTCTCCGTCATGTTGAAGAGCCTCGAGACCAGGTTGCCCCAGTCGTTCGCCAGATCGCCGTTGTAGCGCTGCACCATCGATTCCATGGAGATGGAGCCGTCCGCGCCGAACTGCACGTCGCGCAGGAAGTAGTAGCGGTAGGCGTCCACGCCGAAGCGCTCCACGAGGTCCTGGGGCGACATCGCGTTGCCCTTGGACTTGGACATCTTCTCGCCCTTGGTCAGAAGGAACCCGTGCGCGAAGACGTGCTTCGGAGGCTCGCAGCCGGCGGCCATCAGCATCGCGGGCCAGATCACGCAGTGGAAACGGATGATGTCCTTGCCCACGAAGTGGTAGTCGGCCGGCCAGTACCGCTCGAAGAGGGCGGTCTCATCCGGGTCGTCCGAGCCGTAGCCGATGGCGGTGATGTAGTTGAGCAGCGCATCGAACCACACGTACATCACGTGCTCGTCGTCGAAGGGAAGCGGGATCCCCCAGCTGAAGGTCTTGCGGGAGATGGAGAGGTCCTTCAAGCCCGACTTCACGAAGGAGGCCACTTCGTTCATGCGGGTCTCAGGCTGCACGAAGTCCGGCCGCTCCTCGAGCAGGCGCTCTAGCGGTTCCTGGAAGGCGGAGAGGCGGAAGAACCAGTTGTCCTCCACCAGGAACTCGGTCGCTCGCCCGCAGTTCGGGCAGTCGCCGTCTTCGAGCTGGTCCCCCGTGTAGTAGGTCTCGCACGGCACGCAGTACCAGCCCTCGTAGTGCCCCTGGTAGATGTAGGGCTCCCGCTCGGCGGACTCCGCCTCGTCGCGTTCTCGGATCCGCTCGAGGAACGCCTGCGCGCCCCGCACGTGCCGCGCCTCCGTCGTGCGGATGAAGTCGTCGTTGGAGATATCGAGCAGGTCCCAGACCGCACGGAACTCCGGGGCGACCGAATCGACCCACTCCTGTGGACCCACACCGTGCTCCTCGGCCGCCTGCGCCACCTTCTGGCCGTGCTCGTCGAGCCCCGTGAGGAACATGACGTCGTCGCCGGTCATGCGCCGATATCGCGCGAGCGCGTCGGCGGCGACGGTCGTGTACGCCGTGCCCAAGTGCGGCACGGAGTTCACATAGTAGATGGGCGTGGTGACGTAGAAGGTGGGCTCGCTCATGGGTTACGACTGCTCCCGGGCGGGCATCTATGAATGAAGCGGGTCGGGCACAGGCCTATGTTCACCGTGGCCACATACCGAGTCAACTGGGAGGTGAGGTCCGATGACCGACACGGGGATCGTACGGAGGGTCGACGATCTCGGTCGGATCGTCATCCCGATGGAGCTGCGGCGCACGCTCGGTATCCACGAGAAGGACCCCCTCTCCATCTCGGTCGAGGACGAGCGCATCGTACTGGAGAAGTACCGGGACGCGTGCGCGATCTGCGGCTCGGAGACCGACGTCACGAACGTGAAGGACCGCGTGGTCTGCGCGGACTGCGTGGCGAGCGTCCGCGACCTCTAGGGGCGAGTCAGTCCGCGGCGTCCTCGCCCTCCAGCGCCGCTCGGTAGACCGCGTTCTTCCCGAGCCCGAGCGAATCCGCTACGTCCGCGACCGCGTCCTTCCGGCTGCTTCCCGCCGCCACGAGCGCGTCCACCTCCGCGCGGATCGTCTCCGGATCGGGTTCGCTGCGCTCGGACCCGTCGGGAGGTCCGATCACGATGACGACCTCGCCCTTGAGCTCCCTGGCCTCGAGCGACTCGGCCAGCTCGGCGAGCGTCCCGCGCACCACCTCCTCGTACACCTTCGTCAGCTCGCGGGCGACCGCCGCCCGCCGGGAGCCGAGCACGTCCGACGCAGCCGCGAGCGTGCGGGCGGCGCGGCGCGGCGACTCGTAGAAGACGAGCGTCGCATCCAGATCGGCGAGCGACTCGAGCCTCCGCGCGAGCGGACCACGCTTGCGGGGCAGGAACCCGCCGAAGTAGAAGGCGTACGTCGGCAGTCCGGACGCCGCGAGCGCGGTAACGATCGCGGACGACCCGGGCAGCACCTCCACGGCGAGGCCGGCGTCGAGACACGCGTCCACGAGACGCGCCCCCGGATCGGAGATGCCCGGCGTGCCCGCGTCGGACACGAGGGCGATCACCGCACCTTCGCGGATGCGTCCCACGAGCGCGGGCGTCCGCTTCGCGAGGTTCGCCGCGTGGTACGACTCGAGCGGCGTGTGGAGGTCGTAGTGGGAGAGCAGCTTGCGCGTGACCCGCGTGTCCTCCGCGGCGATCGCGTCGGCGTCGCGCAGCGCGTCCAGCACGCGCAGCGTGACATCGCCCAGGTTGCCGATGGGCGTCGCGCAGACGAGAAGGCGGCCCTGGGCGCTCACGCCTACTCCATCGTCTTGAGCTCGTAGGAGCGGGTCCCCAGTCCCAGCGACTCACCGTGGGAGAGCGCGACGGTGCCGTCCACACCCGTGATCTCGCGGAACTTGTCCACGCCGGGGGCCATGCCGTCGGCGCGCGTACCTGGAAGGCCCTGGGCGGCCGTGACGAGATCGTACGCCGCCTGATCGATGGCGATCGGATCCGTACTCGCCAGGACGCCAACGTCAGGCACGAAGGGCGCGTCGGAGAAGTGCCAGCAGTCGCAGTCAGGCGTCACGCGCGTGATGAAGGAGAGGCAGACCACCTTGCCCTCCTTGCCGGAGAGCGCACCGGCGGCATGCTCGGCCATCTTCTCCTGCAACACACCCTCGTCCGTCTCCCACTGCGTCCCGATCGCCATGTACGGGCACGCGGCGACGCACTCGCCGCAGCCGTAGCAGGTCTCCAGATCGATGACCGCCACGTCGTCGGGGATCTCGATCGCCGCGACCGGACACCAGGCGACACAGCGGGCGCAGGCGGTGCATTTCTCGGCGTCGACCTCGGGGCTGAAGTCCGAGTGCATGCGCTGCTTCGCGGAGCGCGTCCCGAGTCCCATCCCGAGGTTCTTGATGGCTCCGCCGAATCCGGCGATCTCGTGCCCTTTGACGTGGGACACGACGACCATCGCATCCGCCCGGAGCGCCGCCGTGCCGATCCTTACCGAGTCGAAGTGCGTGCCGTCGATCTCCACGTCGACCCCGTCCTGGCCGGTGAGGCCGTCGGCGATCACGATCGGCGCCTCGACGGTAGCGTAGGAGAAGCCGTTGGCGAGCGCGCACTCGATGTGCTGGACCGCGTTGCCGCGTGCACCGCGATAGAGCGTGTTCGCGTCCGTGAGGAACGGCCTTCCGTCCGCCTCCTTCACGCGCTCGACGACCTCGCGCACGTAGATCGGCTCGACGAAGCCGGTGTTGCCCTTCTCCCCGAAATGGAGCTTGACGGCGACGAGCTCGTCATCGTCGACGACGTGGCCGAGACCCGCGCGCTCGAGCGCTCTCCCGGCTCGCTCGACGAAGCTCTTCTTCATCGTCGTGCGGATCGGGGCGAACCACACCGTCGCCTGTCCGTCGTCGCTCACTCGCTCCCCCTCGCGTCGCGGCGCCGCCGTCTCGCATCCTGCGATCGCACGGCCGTGCATGGGACCTCTAGCGGTGCAGGCCCTGCCGGGTGTCGTACTCGTCGAGCGCGAGGGCTGCGGCGCCGAGCAGCCCCGCGTCGGTACCGAGCTCCGAGCGCGCGACCTGGGCATCGCGCCTGCCGGCCATCGCCTCGTCCTCGAGCGTCTCCTGCACGCGGGCGACGATCAGACTGCTCGCGGATCCCACTGAACCTCCGATGACGATGAGCCGGGGATTGAGCAGGTTGACCAGCCCGACCAGCCCGCGGCCGAGCACGTGCCCGACGTCGGAGAGGATCCGCTGCGCCTCCTCGTTCCCCTCGCGCGCCGCGTCGGTGACCGTCTGCGCGGTGATCGCCCCGACGTCGCCGCCGGCGGTTTCCCTGAGCTACGTACCGGCGAACGACTCGGCGACCTCTTGTGCACGCCGGACGATCGCCGGCCCGCCGACGAACGCCTCGAGGTGACCC
>JAUVQN010000044.1 GCA_030598125.1 Coriobacteriia bacterium
CTCGTGTCATCCACTCGACTTCGCGAAAGACGACCTCGAGCGGCGTGGGGTCGTCTGGGCGAGCGCGCTTCCGGAGTGTGAAGACGGCGCGCGTGTGATCGTCGCTGGCGTGCGCGAGCGCGCGCAGACTCCGCGTACCCGCTCGGGGAGACGGACGTGCTTCCTCACGATGGAGGACCCCACCGGTCTCGTGGACGTCGTCGTCTTCGAGGATGCGCTCGAGCGGGCGGGGGAGACCATCGTCAAGCACCGCGCGTATCTTGTCGAAGGGACACTGCAGAACGACGAGGAGCGGGGGCTCGCGGTCGTCGCGGGATCCGTACGGTCCTATACGGTGCGCACCGACGACGGAACGCGCGTCAGTCTCCGCCGAGGCGTGGGTCAGGGACCGCTCGGACCGACTCGCGGAAGCGCAGGCGTGCACGAGTCGGAGACCGAGCCGGAGACGCAGGGACCGCGCGCGAAGCGCAGCGAGGTCACTCGGCGCTCTCGACGGTGAGCGTCTCGACCTCCAGCTCCGGTCCGGCCATGCGCACGGAGGACGAACCTTCCACCAGCGCTCCCTCGGCGATCGACAGCTCGCCGACGCGCTCCTCGAGATCCATGCCGAGATCGTCCGCGTTCACGAGGACGACGATCACGAGCGATTCGTCCGACTCCTCGGCGGTCAGCACCCAGAAGCCGCCCTCGAGCTCCGAGCGGTTGAGGTAGCCCGATGCCCGGGCCGTGCCGTCCGGCTGCGTCTCGATGCCGGGCGTACCCTGATGGCCACCCGAGGCCTCGTCGGGCGCCTCATCCGCGGCCGTGCAACCTACGAGTGCGACGGCGAGGAGCAGGACGGCGATCGTCACAGCGAAGCGTCGCATGTCGCGCGAGCGTCCGTGGGGATGTGTTCGATGTGACCTCACTCAGCCTCACCAGCCTGTTCGTCGTCGAGCTCGTTCGGGCGCCGCTGTGGCATACCGAAGCGGACCGCATCCTGACCGTAGCGCCGACGCACGTCGTCAACGCTCTCCACGAGCGAGCGCTCGCGCGCGTCGGAGTCCTGTTCGGAGAGTAGCATCTGTCGCGTGCGGGGGCCGAAGCCGCTCACGCCGACCCCGACGAGCCGGAGGCCGGCCCCGGCGCGCCAGACCTTGTCGAGCAGAGAGAGCGCCGCGGGAAGGATGGCGGCCTCCAGGTCCGTGGCCGTGTCGAGTGTGGTCTGGGCGGTCCTCGTGGTGAAGTCCGCGTACCTGAGCTTCAGAGTCACGGTCCTACCGGCGAGGCCCTTCTCTCGCAGGCGCGCGCAGACGCCTTGTACGAGGTCGCCGACGGCGCGCTCGACCTCGGAGCGGCGGGAGACGTCCGTCTGGAACGTGCGCTCGTGCGAGACGGACTTGCGTTCGTGCTCGCTCGCGATCGGGCGGTCGTCGATCCCTCGGGCGCGGGCGACCACCTCGGAGCCCCAGCAGCCGAGCAGATCGGCGGCGCTCTGCTCGTCGAGCGCGGCGAGATCGCCGAGGCTGAGCACTCCGAGACCCTTGAGCCGCGAGGCGCTCTTCCTCCCGATACGCGGGAGTACCGAGATATCGAGGGGGGCGAGGAACGTCGCCTCTTCCCCCGGACGGACGACGACGATGCCGTGCGGCTTGTCGGCGTCTGAGGCGATCTTCGCCACGGTCTTCGACGACGCGACACCGATGGAGCACGAGAGGCCCATCGAATCGATTTCATGCTGTATCGCCTCGGCCTCGGCCACCGGGTCGCTCGCGGAGTGCTCCGAGGGGGTCGCGTCCGCGAACGCCTCGTCGATGGAGACGACCTCGACGAAGGGCGTGCGAGCCCGCAGGGCGTCGAAGACGTCCCGGGAGAGCTCGGCGTACCGCCTGATCCGAGGTCTGGCCCAGACGGCGTCGGGGCAGAGTCGCACTGCCGTCGCCGAGGGCATCGCGGAGCGGACGCCGAAGCGGCGGGCCTCGTAGGAGGCGGCGGACACGACACCGCGGTCCTCCGGGGCGCCGCCCACGATGACGGGGCGGTCACGCCATTCGGGATGGTCGAGCTGTTCCACGCTCGCGAAGAAGGCGTCCATGTCCACATGGAGCACGGCCCGCCCCTGCCATGGTGTACGATTCGGAACCGCCATGTGCCGAGTGTACCCGTGATGCTCCGAGGGAGGCCCTGTGCGGATAGGTGCGCATATCGGAGTCGGACAGGGCTGGCCGCAGGCCGCCGACTACGCGCGAGACGTTGGTTGCGAGTGTGTGCAGGTCTTCACGCGCAGTCCGCGGATGTGGAGGGCCGCCCAGCTCGACGAGGCCGCCGTGGCCGAGTTCAACGATCGGATGTCCTCCTACGACATCGGCCCTGCGTTCGCGCATGCGTCGTACCACATCAACCTCGGGAGCGTCGACGAGGAGCTCTACGAGCGCTCCATCGACGGTCTCGCGCTCGAGCTGTCTCGCGCCAGAGACGCGGGCGCGCCGTTCGTCGTGACACACGTCGGCACCGACCCGACGGGCGACCCGGACGGGGCGGCCGAGAGGATCTCCGCGGCTTGTGCGCGAGCCATCGAAGCATCCCAGGCTTCGTCGGATGTCACGCTCCTGCTCGAGAACTCGTCCGGATCGGGTCGCCATTTCGCGGGTTCGATGCAGCAGCTGGGACGTCTCGTCGCGCTCGTCCGGGCGCATGATGTCGGACTCGTCGGCACGTGCGTCGACACATGCCACGCGCACGCCTACGGGGCGGACGTACGCAGCGCGGAGGGGTGGAGGAGACTCCTCGACGAGCTCGAGGACGAGTGCGGGCCGGGAAGCGTCCGTCTGCTCCATGGCAACGACGGGATGTTCCCCGCAGGCTCGAGACGCGATCGTCACGCGTGGATCGGCGAGGGTGAGATCGGCAGGGAGGGATTCGCCGCCATGCTCTCCGAGGAGAGGCTCCAAGGGGTACCGATCATCGTCGAGATGCCGGGTGAGATCCCTGAGAAGGACCGCGTGAACATCGCCCGCTTGAAGGAGATGAGGGACGGCGATCCTGACCGTTGAGCTATCGAAGCGGACCGCTGGCTAATGCTTCCGGGCCGTTCGGACGATGTAATACTCTGATGACCGGCGGTATTGCCGCTCGGTGCGCCGCCCCGTAGATTGGATGCAGCAGGCAGCAGGTTCGACGAGCCACGGCGAGGTGCCACATGTCCTTCGCAGTAGTAGTCGCAGACACGGACAGCGGGAGTGTTCGGCTGGTCTCGGTGACGGTCCTCGAGACGGAGGAAGAGGCCCGCGAGGCGCTGGCCTCGTGGTGGACGGAGCAGCCAGCATCCATCCGCGCGTCCTCAAGGCCGTACGTGCTCGATCTCGAGCGGCAAGCGCCGGTCCTCATCGTGCCCGTCTCTGAGACCGAGCCGTCAGAGGGCTCAGGATTGCTGCCGGAAGATCCCACCCGCCAGACCCGCGAGGCCTACGAAGAGCCTCTCGGCGCGACCGTCGAAGAGACGGTGTTCGCCGAGGAAGCCATCGCCGAGGCGGCCGTCACGGACGAGGATGCTGGCGCATTCGCGGCCGACGAACTCGTGCCTCCGCCGCCGGCGGTGACGGAGGTCGCTGCTGCAGAGGATGTCGTGGAGGACGGCGTCACCGACTCCTTCCTCGGCGAAGCCGACGACACGGAGAGTGTGCTCGAAGAGCTCCCAGTGGAGGAGCCGCTCACTGGCCCCGAGCCGGGAGAGGACGCGACAGACGGCGTGCCCGAGGATGGCGCGCGCGTCGAGACGGTGGAGGCCGAGGCGATCGTCGACGCTGCAGAGAGCGTTGAGCAGGGATTCCAGGAGTCTCCGGAAGACGCCGAGAGCGCGGAGCCCGAGCCTGAGCCCGCGCCCGAGGTCGAGGAGCCTGCGGATGAGATGTCGTACTACGGCTCGACGGGGCTGGCCCCCGTCGCCGGACTTGCCGAAGAGTCCGAGCCAGCGGAGGCGGAAGCGGATCAGGCAGTCCCAGAGGAGGACGTGACTTCCGAGACGGTCGAGCTTGTCGCCGAGGAGTCTGCCGTCGAGGATCTTGCGGTCGAGTCGGCGTGGCGAGAGGAGGCCGGACCCGACGGTGAGCTGATCGAGTACGCCGCCGTCGAGGAGACGGCGGCCCCCGAGGCGGAGATCGCGGCGCCCGCCGCCTACGAGCCTGCCCCCGGCGGATCCGAGTCGGGCGTCGAGCCGGATGTATCGTGGCCGTGGGAGCTGGAGGACGACGTTGTCGCGACGGCTGAGCCGGCGGCATCCGACATGCCGGCGCCCGCGTCGCTGCCAGAGGTCCGCGAACCGCTGGGCGCACAGCAGTCACAGAGCGAGGCAGAGGCCTCTCGACCCGTGATGGGGACCGCGACCGCGACAGCTACCGAGGACGAGCCGGCGGAGATGCAGTCGGAGACAGCCGACACTGCCGCTGGAGCGTACGAGCCGGGCAATCTCGACATGGACACGTACACGTGCGACGACTGCGTCTACGAGGGAACGTGCCCGAAGAAGGGCGAGGAGACCCCCGCGACCTGCGGTTCGTTCCAGTGGCGCGCCTCCTGAGCGCCTATACGACATATTGTTGCCAACCCGAGACCGCCTACCGTATATTGTAGGCGGTTTCTCATCGGGGAGGCGCCAGTTGGCCCAACGAGAACGCTCGACGTTCCCGTTCAGCGCCATAGTGGGACAGGAAGACCTGAAGGCCGCGCTGCTCTTGAACGCGGTCGATCCTCTTGTCGGAGGCGTCCTCATCCGCGGTGAGAAGGGGACCGCCAAGTCGACGGCGGTGCGCGCCCTGCCAGCGGTGCTTCCACACATACACGTCACTCGGGACTGCCCCTACTCCTGTGATCCGCTCGATCAGGATACGTGGTGTGAGTCGTGTCGCGAACGGGCCCGGACTGAGCCCCTTCCGAGGGACCACCGGCGAGCGTCGCTCGTGGACCTTCGCGTGTCGGCGACGGAGGACCGACTCGTCGGGACGCTCGATCTCGAGCACGCCCTCAGACATGGCCAGCGCGTCTTCGAGCCCGGCCTTCTCGCGGCCGCCAATCGCGGGATCCTCTACGTGGATGAGGTGAACCTGCTCGACGACCATCTGGTTGACACGCTGCTCGACGCCGCCGCGATGGGGGTGAACATCGTCGAACGCGAGGGTGTGGCGTTCGCACACCCCGCGCGGTTCGTCCTCGTCGGCACGATGAACCCCGAAGAGGGCGACGTCCGCCCGCAACTCCTCGACCGCTTCGGACTCTGCGTCGACGTGGAGGGCCTCTCTGATCCTCTGGCCCGCGTCGAGGTCGTCCGGCGGAGGCGCGCCTACGACGACGCCCCAGAGGCGTTCATCGAGTCATGGTCCGAGGAAGACGCGCGCCTGGAGGAGCGTATCGTGGCGGCGCGATCGTCTCTTGCAGGCGTCACGCTCGAAGATGAGACGTTGCTGCTCGTGTCGGCGATCTGCGCGCGTTTCGAGGTCGACGGTCATCGGGCCGACCTCACGATGGCGCGCGCGGCGGTCGCTCACGCGGCGCTCGAAGGCAGAGACGCGGTCGCCGCGGTCGACCTCGCTCGCGTGGCTCCGATGGTACTGGTGCACCGCATGAGAACGCATCCCTTCGAAGAGGCGTCCTACGACCACGGCCTCGTCGAGGAGATCCTGGGAGCGGATCCCGGCGTGGGCGGGTCTGTGGATCCGGGCTCGACCGGCGCTTCCGTCGACGAGGCGGTGGGCTTCGACAAGAAGGGGCAACGTGTGGTCGAAGCGGGAACGTTCGACGAGGCGGTCGCGGACGCCTTGAGCGGCGGTGCCGACCGACGTCGTCGCGATGCGTCGGGACGGCGTGTGGTCTCGCGGTCCGACGAGGCGAGAGGTCGCTACGTCCGTGCCCGAGCCGCCGCGGGCTGGCGCACCGCTCGACGTCGCGCTCGATGCGACCATCCGTGAGGCAGCAGTGCACCAGGCGGCGCGCGAGGGAGACATGGCGGTCAACATCGAGCGCCGCGATGTCCGCAACAAGGTCCGTGAGCGCCGCGTGGGTGCCTCGATCGTGTTCTGTGTCGATGCGAGCGGCTCCATGGGCGCGACCACGAGGATGACGGTGGCGAAGAGCGCGATACTCGAGCTGCTCATCGATGCCTATCAGCGCCGGGACCGGGTGGGGCTCGTCTCGTTCCGCGGTGAGGGGGCCGATGTGGTCCTTACGCCGACGACGAGTGTGGAGCTCGCGCAGCTCAAGCTGAAGACCGTGCCCACCGGGGGGGGCGACGCCGCTCGCGCAGGGGATTCGCACGTCGCTCGAGGTCCTCCACGCCGAAGTGCGACGTGACGGCGACCTCGTGCCGTGGATGGTGCTCGTCACGGACGGACGGGCGAACGTGGGTATCGGCGGCGGGCTGGGAAGTGAAGACGCCCGCGTGTGGGCCGCTCGAGTGAAGGCCGCGGACGTCCGGTCGCTCGTCATCGACACCGACGAAGGAGACTCACCGATCGCCACGGCACGGGACCTCGCCCGGCTCTCCGGAGGAGAGTACGTGCGTCTCGGCAGGCTCGAAGGTCGCTCGATGGCCTCGACAGTGCGGCAGCGGGTCCTCGCCGCACCCGCCTGACGCACGACGGGGCGGAGAGTCGGAGTGGGCCTGTAAGCCGGATTCTGTCTTGGACGACCATCTGTCTGGGACCGCCGTCGCCGACGGCCTCTCGCGGGCCATACCCGAGCGCCGGCCGGGCCAGCCTTGATCGCTCCTATTCGCCCTTGCTCCGGGTGGGGTTTGCCAAGCCGCCACGTCTCCGTGGCGCTGGTGCGCTCTTACCGCACCGTTTCAGCTTTTCTCCCGCCCTGTCGAGCGGGGGAGTCTTCTTTTCTGTGGCACTTTCCGTCGCGTCGCCGCGCCCGGCCGTTAGCCGGCACCCTGCCCTGTGGAGTCCGGACTTTCCTCATGCGCTCTCGCGCACGCGGCCGCCCGGCCCACTCCGAGTCCATCCTAGCAGGTCAGAAAGGAAGAGAGCCGTAGCGCGGCTCTCGGGTGTCGCATGGTACCGCGTACGGGATTCGAACCCGTGATCTCCGCCTTGAGAGGGCGGCGTCCTCAACCACTAGACTAACGCGGCACGTAGGTCGTGCATGGCTGGGGCGGGAGGATTCGAACCCCCACCGACGGAGCCAGAGTCCGTTGTCCTGCCGTTAGACGACGCCCCAATCCTGCAATCGCTCCACACGCCCGTCAAGGGGCGGCCAAGAATGCTACTGACGCTCCGACGGGGTGTCAAGCAGGGTGCGCGCTATGGCGTGGTGAGCGGCAGCGCGGCGTCCAGTCTGGCGAGTGTGGGCCCTCGTCCGAGCAGGGCGATCGACTCGAAGAGCGGAAGACTCACGGTCGTGCCGGTGACGGCGACCCGCACCGTCTGGAAGACGAGGCGGGACTTCATCTCGAGGCGTTCCGGGAGTCCCCGGAGGGCCGCTTCGATCCGCTCCGCGTCGAAGGGGTCCACGAGCTCCAGCGTCTCGCGTGCAGCCACTATTGCGGCCCCGGCGCCCTCCTTGAGCAGGATCTTCGCGCGCGCATCCTCCTCGACCACGACCTCATCCGTGAAGAGGAACCCGACGAGTCCGGGCAGGTCGTTCAGGGTCTTGGTCCGGTCGACGACGAGGGCCGCGAGCTCCCCGTACCACTCCGGTCGGGCGGCTGCATCGGTCGCGTCGGTGAGTCCCGCGCGCTCCAGCTCTCCGACCATGATGTCGCGGAAGCGGTCCGCTTCCATATCTCGGAGATAGACGCCGTTCATCCAGAGGAGCTTCTCGACATCGAAGACGGCAGGGTTGTTGGCGATCCGGCTCAGAACGAAGTGCTCGACCAGCTCGTCGCGGGAGACGATCACCGTCTTGTCATCGATCGACCAGCCCAGGAGCGCGATGTAGTTGACGAGGGCGTCGGAGAGGTAGCCTTCCTCGCGGAAGGCCTTCACGGACGCCGCGCCGTGGCGCTTGGACAGCCGTTTGCCGTCAGTACCCATGATGAGGCTCATGTGGGCGAAGACGGGCACGTCGTGGCCGAGCGCCTCGAAAACGACGATCTGCTTCGGCGTGTTCGAGAGGTGGTCGTCACCTCGGATGACGTGCGTGATCCGCATTGTGGCGTCGTCCACGACGGATGCGAAGTTGTACGTGGGGGTCCCGTCCGAGCGGACGAGCACGAAATCGTCGACGGCGGTGCCAGGGAAGCGCATCTCGCCGCGCACCGCGTCGTCGAAGACGATATCCGGCGGGTCGTCGGCGACCGCGAGGCGCCAGACGTGCGGCTCTCCGGTTTCGATCCGCTCGGCGGTGTCGGCCGGGTCGAGACCTCTGCACACGCGGTCGTAGCCATTCCAGGCGCCTCCCGCGGCGGTCCGTCGCTCGGCGAGTCCCTCGGGGGTGCAGAAGCACGGGTACACGCGTCCGGTCTCCTTGAGCGTCGCCAATGCTCCGGCGTAGGATTCCGAGCGCTCCGTCTGGAAGTAGGGGCCGTGGTCGCCTCCGGCCACGGGCCCCTCGTCCCAGTCGAGACCCAGCCAGCGTAGTGCGTCGAGGATCGCCGCCGTGTTCTCATCCGTGGAGCGCTCGGGATCGGTGTCGTCGATGCGAAGGACGAAGACGCCGCCGTGATGGCGGGCGAACGCCCAGTTGTAGAGGGCAGTGCGCGCACTTCCCACGTGGAGAAGGCCGGTGGGGCTCGGTGCGAATCGCACCCTGACTGTCTCAACCATGTGCTGCCCATGTCCTCTCGCCCTGGCCAGGCTGGGACGCCGTCCACTATGCTCCCGCCTCACATGTCGCGCCCTAGGGTACAACGAGCACGGTGGTGGTGGGACACGACGGGATCGCCGGCGCGCTTTGCGCGCTCGGCACGGCGCATGCTATCGTCTGTCCGGCTCATCAAGAGGCGGTCGCTGGACACAGCGGCCGCAGAGGGTTGAGGGACCGCGCCCTGAGAGACCCCGGCAACCGGCGTGAACACGACGTACGGTGCCAAGTCGCGGCAGGCTCGACGCCTGGCAGATGAGGGAATACCGGCTCCACGTCCAGTGGTGCGCGAGGTCCCGAGTCTGAATGCAGGCCGGGGCCTTTGTCGTTGCCGAGGAAGCATGACAGCAGCCGATAGGAGGCGCCGATGTCTTCGCGAGACTTCCTGTTCACGTCCGAGTCGGTCACGGGGGGACACCCCGACAAGATGTGCGACCAGATCTCCGATGCCATCCTCGACGGCATCGTCGCGCGGGAGAACGAGCTCGCGGAAGAGGGGTACGTCTCGCCCGAGGGGACGGTGGCGTCGCCGTTCTACCCGCGCGTGGCCTGTGAGACGCTCGTCACGACCGGTCTCGTGGTCGTCGCGGGGGAGATCCGCACCCACGCCTACGTCGACATCCCGAGGATCGTCCGCGACACGGTGCGCGAGATCGGCTACACGCGTGCGAAGTACGGGTTCGACTACGAGACGTGTGGCGTGCTCACGTCGATCGATGAGCAGAGCAGTGA
>JAUVQN010000010.1 GCA_030598125.1 Coriobacteriia bacterium
GGAGTGCGTCGACGATCGCCTCGATCTCCTTGTCGCACGACACGCGATCCGCCAGCGGGGCGCCCACGACGTCCTCTGGTGAAGCGTCCCGCGCCACGTCCTCCAGAGGCAGGACCGCGACCTCTCCAGCCTCGCGTTCGACGAGCAGGCGCAGAAGCTCGACGGCGTCGGAGCGGCTCCGCACGACCACGGAGAACAGGTCGGAACCGAGCGCCTGCTCGACCAGGGCCGCGTGCTCTCGATCCACGTCGATCAGGTCCGAGAGCGGACCGAGCATCCCGGGGATCTCCCCCTCCTTGGAGATGGCCCAGGCAAGCCCCGGAGCGGCCGACTGGAACGCACGATCGACGTCCTCGAGGGCTTTGAGCTCCGCACGCGCTGCGGCCCCCTCCTCGCGAGCGTCCTCCAGGTCGCGGCGGCGCGACTCGAGGACCCGCACCCGCTTGTCGACGTCCGCGTCTGCGAGCGCGAGCTCCTTCCGGGTGCGGGAGACGGCCCCCTCCAGCTGATCCAAGCGGCCCCTGCGCACCGAAAGCGTGTGGGACGTCTCCTTGAGCGAGCCTCCGAGCGCTTCGCGCCGCTCGGAGAGCAGGTCGGTCTCGAGTCGGGCTGACGCGAGCGCCTGCTCCGCCGCGGACACCTCATCACGTAGGTCTTCGAGGTGCTTGCGGGCCCGACGCTCGTCGGAGTGCGCGCCCACGAGTTCCTCGTCGGAGGCGAGGCGCTTCTTCTTGGCCTTCTCGGTCTCCCTCCTGAGCTCGGAGAGTCGCCGATAGTGCTCCTCGAGCTTCGCTGTCGTCGTGCGCTGCTCATCCGAAAGACCCTCCAGCTCGATCCCCCTGGTGCGCACACGGGAGTCACTGTGATGGATCTTCGCGCGGAGCTCAGAGATCCGCTCGACGAGGTTCTTGCCCTTCTCCTCCAGCAGGAGCAGGCCGGAGCTGAGCCGCTCGAGGATGGTCTCCAGCCGACGGCGCTGTTCGGAGAGATCCCCGACGAAGAGGCCTTTCTCTTCGAGGAGGCGCTGGAACCGGTCGAGCTCCTCCTCCTTCTCGCTCAGGCGATACCGCCTGAGCGAGAAGGAGGAGCTCTGTTCCTCTTCCCGGGAGACGACGCCGTCCCAGCGCGCCTGTAGGACGCGGAGATCGTGGACCGCGAGTGAGATCTCCAAGTCTCGCAGCTCGTTGGTGAGATCGTCGTGCTGGCGCGCACGCTCGGCCTGGCGCTCCAGCGGTCGGAGCTGTCGATCGATCTCCCGGATGATCTGCCGGGCGCTGTCGACGTGTCCGTCCATCGACGTGAGCTTCCTCAGGGCCCGCAGCTTCCGCTTCTTGTGCTTGAGGATGCCCGCTGCCTCCTCGATCAAAAGGCGGCGATCCTCTGGTCGCGACTGCAGGATCTCCTCGAGGCGGCCCTGCCCTATGATCGAGTGGGTGTCGCGGCCCAGTCCCGAGTCCGACAGGATGTCATGGATGTCCATGAGCCGGGCGGGAGAGTGGTTCAGGAGATACTCGCTCTCCCCGCTCCGGAACATCCGCCGCGTGATCGTGACCTCCTCGAACTCGAGGGGCAGCGTGCGGTCCGAGTTGTCGAACACGATATCGACCTCGGCGACGCCTACCGGCTTCCTGGCGGAGGATCCCGCGAAGATGACGTCCTCCATGGACTGGCCGCGGAGAGACTTCGCCGACTGCTCGCCCAACACCCACATCACGGCGTCCGCGATATTGGACTTGCCGGAGCCGTTCGGGCCCACGACGACAGTCACGCCGGGCTCGAGGCTCATGCGGGTCTTGTCTGCGAAGGACTTGAAGCCCTTGAGGGTCAGTGATTTCAGGTACAAGAACGCACTCCCGGGCGGTCCGGGCGCGCCGCCGCGCCGGAGCTACGGCCCGCGCGCGCGTACGGTGCGAGCAGGGTGGATTCTACCACACGGCCTATCCGTCGCCGGCGATGGCCGGGCCGGGGCCCTCGCCACCGAGTGCCTGGAGCGCCGCTTCCTTCTTCGAGTGAGCGGACCCGCCGCCGAGCTCGTCTCCCTCGATCCTCACGACAGCGCTGAACGTGCGGTCGTGTGGAGGTCCCTCCGCGCCGACGATCTCATAGTGGGGAAGTCCTCCCCCCTCAGCCTGGGTCCGTTCTTGAAGCATGCTCTTCGGATCTGTTTCTGTGGCCTTCTCGATAGCGGAACGCAGCCGCTCCTCCGTGAAGACCCCGTCGAGGAGCTCGAGTGTGGCGTCCATGCCGTGATCGAGATAGACGGCGGCCACGAGGGCCTCGAAGACATCCGCGAGCACGGACTGGGCGACCCGGCCCGAGACCTCGCCGATGGAGACGCCCGTGATCACCGCGTCCGTGAGGCCGAGCTCTTCGGCGAGACAGGCGAGTGACGTGCCGGAGACGAACGACGAGCGTAGCTTGGACATCCGACCTTCCGGCAGAGTCGCGGTGTGCGAATAGAGCCGATACGCCATGAAGAAGCCGATGACGGCGTCGCCGAGGAACTCGAGGCGCTGGTAGTCCTCGTGGCAGGGGTCGTCAGCGGTGTGTGATGGGTGGGTCAGCGCGCGTCGGAGCATCTCCGGATCCTCGAACTCGAGACCCAGAACGGACTCGGCGACGGCCATACGCGCGAGCTCGTCTTCGGGGATATCCTCGCTGCACTCGCGCGGTGTCATGCAGGCCCGACGATGAGCGTCGCGTTGTGACCGCCGAAGCCGAACGAGTTGGACATCGCCGCAGCGACGGGGGCGGTGCGTGCCTCGTTCGCGACGTGGTCGAGATCGCATTCCGGATCCGGATCCGTCAGGTTGATGGTCGGGGGCATCCTGCTCTCCCGGACCGCCAACACCGACGCGACGAGTTCGATAGCTCCTGCACCGCCTAGGAGGTGTCCGGTCATCGACTTCGTGCGGGCGATCGCGGGACCCGTGTCGCCGAAGAGCGCTCGCCCGGCGAACGCCTCGGCGATGTCGCCCGCAGGGGTCGACGTGCCGTGCGCGTTCACGTAGGAGATATCCGACGGAGCGAGCTCGGCCTGCGCGAGCGCGGCCCTCATCGCCCGGATCGCACCGCGGCCCTCAGGGTCTGGAGCGGTCATGTGGTACGCGTCGCCGCTCGCGCCGTAGCCCAGGAGCTCGCCGAGGATCGTCGCGCCTCGTGCCTCGGCGTAGTCCCACGCCTCGACGATGAGCGCGGCCCCGCCTTCACCCATCACGAACCCGTCACGTCCGAGGTCGAACGGGCGCGAAGCGGCTTCGGGATCGTCGTTCCGAGTGGAGAGTGCGCGCGCGGCACAGAATCCCGCGAGCCCGAGCCGCGTGACGGCGGCATCGGCGCCCCCGGTGATGACGACATCCGCTGCCCCTCGGCGTATCGCCTCTCCCGCCTCACCGATGGCATGCGTCGCCGTGGCACAGGCCGAGACCGGACAGTAGTTGATGCCCTTGGCCCCGAAGCGCATGGAGATGTACCCGGCCGCCAGGTCTGCGATCATCATCGGCACGAGGAACGGCGTGACCTTGCGTGCCCCGCCCTCCAAGAGCTTGAGGTGCTGGGATTCCATCACCTCCAACCCGCCGATCCCGGACCCGAAGATGACGCCCACGCGACCGTCCTCGTCATCCCCCACGTCGAGGGCGGCGTTGCGAACGGCCTCCTCCGCCGCGACGACGGAGAACTGGATGAAACGCGACATGCGCCGGACTTCTTTGGGACCGAGCACGTCGGAGGGGTCGAACTCCTCGATCATGCCCGCGATCCGGCTCGGGAACTCCGACGCGTCGAACATCGTGATAGGTCCTACGCCCGAGCGACCCTCGACGAGGGAGCGCCAGTAAGCGTCGACACCGATGCCGACCGGTGACACGACACCCATACCTGTGATGGCTACGCGTCTCAAGACCGTGTCTCCTCGTTCGCGTCGGCCCACTCGCGCTCGAGACGCCTCACGAGCTCGCCCGCCGTCGGGATGTCATGGACATGGATCGCCGACTCTCCCGCGAAGACGAGGCCATCCACGACATCGCCCTCCTGCGCGCGCACGAGCTTGTCCATGATGCAGTACTCCCTCCCACACTTCCTCAGGCAGACGATGCAACTCTCGATCCGTGGCACGTCGCCTCTCGACAAGGCCTCCGTGAACGGGTTCGTGAGCGCCCGGCCCGGCAGTCCGACGGGACTCTTCACAAGCACCACGTCGTCCTCACCGGCCTCCACGTACATCTGCTTGAAGGCGTCCGGTGCCGACGACTCGACGGTCGCCGCGAAGCACGAACCCATCTGCACCCCCGAAGCGCCCGCAGTCAGAGCGCGGTGTATTCCTCGACCGTCGGCGATGCCTCCCGCGGCGATGACCGGGACGTCCACCGTCTCCAGGATCTCCGGCAGCAGGTCCCAGACGGAGCGGTCGGTACCTAGATGCCCGCCCGCCTCGAAACCCTCCACGATGACCGCCGCGGCGCCGAACTTCTGAGACAACGCCGCCGCACGAGCCGAGCCGACGATGGGTACGAATGCCGTGCCGGCCTCCCGGCACCAGGAGAACACGTCCCGCGAGAAGCCTGCACCGGCGATGACGATGTCGGCACCGGCCTCGAGCGCTGCGTGAACGAGCTCCTTGAATCCCGTCACCGCGACCATCACGTTGACGCCGACCACGCCCGACGTACGCGCTCGAACGAAGGCGACATGCTCCTTGATCTCGTCCGGCGTCAGACCGCTGCCCGCGATGACCCCGATACCCCCCGCTTCGGCGACTGCCGCTGCGAGCGGGCCAAGAGAGATGCGCACGGCCATGCCGCCCTGGATGATCGGGAGGCGCGCTTCTGCGCGTCCGATCGTCAGAGACGGCATGCGGAGCACGTCCTCGCGACGCGAATCCTGCGTGGTGATGATGGTCCCTTCAGCGCCCGCCCAGCCGCTCGACGCGGAGACGGGCGGAACGCGGCGACGGTCCTAGCGGTGCTGGTCGATGTAGGCGACTGCGTCGCCCACGGTCCTGATCGACTCCACCTCCTCATCGGGGATGGAGACGTCGAAGTCCTCCCCCAGCCCCATGACGAGCTCGACGTGGTCGAGCGAGTCGGCACCGAGGTCGTCGAGGAACGTCGCAGTCTCTGTGACCTCGGACTCGTCCACATTGAGCTGATCGACGATCACTTCCTTCACCTTGACCATGGTGTCGTCTGCCATGCGGTACAGCACCTCCCTTCGCGGGTAGTCGTCACGATCCTTGTCTTCACGCGAACGTCATGCCCCCATCGACCGCGAGGACCTGACCCGTCACGTAGGACGCTTCTTGAGATGCGAGGAACGCCACGGCCGAGGCCACTTCGGACGGGCGGCCGAACCTTCCCACGGAGATCACGCTCTGGACCGCTTCTCTCACGTCGTCGTTGAGACCGGCTGTCATGTCGGTCTCGATGAAGCCCGGCGCGACGGCATTGCAGCGCACGCCGCGTGGGGCCAGCTCTCGAGCGAGCGAGCGAGTGAAGCCGATGATGCCTGCCTTGGCGGCCGCGTAGTTCGTCTGTCCGGCGTTGCCGACCAGCCCGACCACGGAGGAGACGTTCACGATGCTCCCGGCGCGTGCCTTCATCATCACCTTGGCGGCTGGACGCGTGACGTAGAAGACGCTCTTGAGGTCCGTGTCGATGACGGCGTCGACATCCTCGTCACTCAGACGTACGAGCAGCCCGTCCCGGGTGACCCCGGCATTGTTCACGAGGATGTCGAGGCCACCGAGCCCCGCGAGCGTCTCTTCGACGAGACGAGCGGCGGCCCCCGGATCGCTGACGTCAGCACCGATGGCCGTCGCCGAGCCGCCCCTCGCGAGGATCTCGTCGACGACACCCCCCGCCGCCTCCGCGTTCTTCGCGTAGTTGACCACGACCGTGGCCCCGTCCGCAGCGAGTCTGCGGGCGACCTCGGCCCCGATACCTCGGGAACCTCCCGTGACGAGTGCGTTGGCTCCCTCGAGTCGCGCCACGCTCACTCCCCTACCAAGGCGGCCATGCCAGCGTCATCCAGCGCCACGCCCTCGATCCCCGGGTATCGCTTCGCCAGCCCCGTCAGGACCTTCCCGGGACCGACCTCGACGAGGGTCGACACATCCAAGTCCTTCAGCGCCTCCATCGTCTCGGTCCAGCGGACCGGCGACGTCATCTGCTCCACGAGCCGCGCTCGGATCCTCGACGCATCCCTCGTAGGCGTGGGGTCGGCGTTCTGGACGATGGGTATGCTCGCATCGCAGAAGTCCGCACCCTCCACCACGCTCGTGAACGCAAGAGCGGCGGCGTCCATGAGCGGACTGTGGAATGCCCCACTGACGTCGAGGCGGACCACGCGGCGCGCTCCCGCGGCCTGGAGCGCCTCCTCAGCGCGTTCGATGGCGTCGAGGCGCCCGGACACGACCACCTGTCCGGGACAGTTGTCGTTCGCGACCCAGGCACCCTCGAGGTCCGCGACCACGGGCTCGACCTCCGCGGCGTCGAGACCGATCACAGCAGTCATGGCCCCGGGGTCCGCCGCCGCCGACGAAGCCATGAGACGCGAGCGCTCCACGACGAGCTCCAGACCGGCCTCCACTGAGAAGACGCCCGCGAACGCGAGGGCTGCGAGTTCGCCCAGACTGTGCCCGGCGACCGCCTCCGGTACGACTCCTGCGTCTCGGACCGCACTCGCCCACGCCCAGTCGGCGAGGAACAGGAGTGGCTGCGCCACGCGGGTGTCAGCCAGCGCCCGCTCGTCCCCGAGCAGATCGATGGCGCGCAACTCGAGGTCTGAGAGCGCCTCGGCGGCATCTACCAGACGCTCCAGATCCTCGGTCTCCGGGACCGCGGTGAGCATGCCGGAGCGCTGGGAGCCCTGCCCCGGGAAGACAAGGGCGATCGTGTCCGCGATCATCGCGTCACTCCCCCGCCCCGTCGCACATCGAAGCCATGACCGCCTCGGCACCGGACATGAGATCGTCGATGATCTCGGATGCCGGCTGGACGCTCGTGACCATCGCTGACGACTGTCCGGCCATCAGACTGCCCATGTCGCAGTCCCCGTCGCACATGGCCAGGCGGAGCTTGCCGGTGCCGAGCTCCTCGACTTCCTCGGGCTTGTTCTCCCCGTCGAGCTCCTGCACTGCACGGCTCAGACGGTTCTTGAGTACCCGCACGGGGTGGCCGGTGGATCGTCCCGAGACGACTGTGTCGCGATCTCGAGCCTTCACGATCCGCTGCTTCACGGACTCGTGGATCGTGCACTCTTCAGCGCACATGAAACGGGTGCCGAGCTGCACGCCGTCCGCACCCAGCGCCAACGCCGCAGCCACCCCGCGCCCGTCCGCGATCCCGCCAGCGGCGACCACCGGCACATCGAGCGCGTCGACGAGCTGCGGCGTGATCGCCATCGTGGTCAGGTCTCCGATATGGCCCCCGGCCTCCATGCCCTCGCCGATGATGGCGTCCGCACCGATGCTCTGCAGCCGCTTCGCGAGTGCGACGGATGGTGCGACAGGCAGGACCAGGATGCCCTTCTCCTTGAGTTCGTCCATGTACGGCCCGGGATTCCCCGCGCCGGTGGTGACCACAGGGACCTCGTGGTCGAGACCGAGCTGGACTATGTCCGCGATGTGCGGCGTCAGGAGCATGAGGTTCACGCCGAAGGGCCGATCCGTGCCCTCCTTCGCGGCGACGATCTCGTCGCGAAGTATGTCGGTGGGCATCTGCCCCGTGCCGATGACGCCCAGACCACCCGCATCGCTGACGGCGACCACGAGCTCTGCCGTGGAAGTCCACGCCATTCCACCCTGGATGATCGGATGCTCGATCCCCAGGAGCTCGGTCAGACGGGTATGGATGGACATCTACGGTGCCTCCTTGGTCCACCGCAGCACGGCCGTGCCCCAGGTGAGACCGGCGCCGAATCCGACGAGCGCTACGACGTCGCCCGGCGCTAGGTCGCCGCTAGTATACAGGTGGTCCAACGCCAGAGGTATGGACGCCGTCGACGTGTTCCCGGTCTTCTCGATGGTCGAGCACACTCTCTCATGCGGCACGTCCAGACGGTCCGCGATTGTGTCGAGGATCCGCTGGTTCGCTTGATGCGGCACGATCCATCGGACGTCGTCCACGCCGAGCCCCGAAGCCTCGAGGGCTCGCCTCGTCGTCTCCGGGATGGCGCGGACGACGAACTTGAAGACCTCGTTGCCCGACATCCGGACGTACTGCTCGCCTCGCTCACACCTCTCGACGGTGCACGGAGCCGCTGAACCACCCGCCGGGATGCTCAGGATCCCAGCGCCGGCCCCGTCCGCACCCAGGTCCACGTGGAGGACGCCCTGCGTGTCGGATGCGGCGACGACGACGGCCCCTGCCCCGTCCCCGAAGAGGACGCACGTCGAGCGGTCGTCGAAGTCCACGAAGCGGGTGAACGCGTCGGCCCCGACGACGAGCACGGTGCCCGCCCTGCCCGACTCGACCGCGGTGACCGCGGCGTAGAGTGCGTAGATGAATCCCGTGCACGCGGCCATGGCGTCGAACGCCGCGCAATCGAGACCTAGCTTGTCCTGGGTCAACGCCGCCGTCGACGGGAAGATCATGTCGGGACTGGACGTGGCGAGCACCAGAAGGTCCACGTCGGCCCGATCGATGCCCGCGTCGACGAGCGCGGTCTCGCACGCACGAGCAGCGAGATCGGACGTCGCCTCTCCGTCGGCGACGATACGGCGCTCGCGGATGCCCGTCCTCGTCACGATCCACTCGTCGGACGTGTCGACCATGCGCTCGAGGTCCGCATTCGTGAGAACGCGCTCGGGCAGATACGACCCTATGCCCACTATCTCTGCTCCGCGCACGCGCTCACACCTCCTCGCACTCGGTCGGGTACCGCTTCTGGGCGCTGACGCGTCCGAGTAGTGTACACATACGCTGGCGCGCCCGGAAGCGCCCGATCAAGCGGTGCTCACGGCAGCTGCGATATGCTCCGTCAGACCTCCGCGAACCGCCGTCGCGGAAGCGGCGACGCCGGCGGCGACAGCCTCGGGACCAGAGCTCCCATGGCCGATGAGCACCGCTCCGGCGACGCCCAGGAGCGGTGCCCCCCCATACACGTCCGGATCCATCCGGCGGCCGAGCTCCCTCATGGCCGGCGCCAGGACGGAGGCGGCAGCGGTCCTCAGAGGCGACGAAGTCATCGCATGCTTCATCTGAGCGATGAGCGTCGCCGAGACACCCTCCATCACCTTCACGACGACGTTGCCGGTGAACCCGTCGGTCACGACGACGTCCACGACACCGCGAGGCACGTCACGTCCCTCCACGTTGCCCACGAATCCCGGGACGGAATCGGCCATGAGCCGGTGCGCCTGGACCACGAGAGTCGAGCCTTTGTTGGGCTCTTCTCCGATGCTCAGGAGGCCGACGCTCGGCTCCTCGAGGCCGAGGAGCGTACGAGCGTACGCGGCCCCCATGTGCGCGAAGGCGACGAGATGCTCGGGGCGGCAGTCCGAGCTCGCGCCGATGTCAACGACGACACTCGGCTTGGCCGCCGTCGGGAAGACGGCGCCGATGGCCGGCCTGGACACGCCGGCGATGCGACCGACTATGAGCGTGCCCGCGGCCAGTACGGCGCCGGTGTTGCCCGCGGAGAAGAAGCCCCCCGCCTTGCCCTCCTTGATGAGGCGGCAGCCGACCACGATCGACGAGTCCCGCTTCACCCGCACGGACTGCGTCGGTGACTCATCCATACCGATGACCTCGGTGGCCACGATCGGCGTGATCCGCTCGCTCCTGCTGGCAGCCTCGCTGACGACAGACTCGGGGCCGACCAGCAAGACGGCCAGGGAAGGGTCCGCGGACAACGCGATGAGCGTGCCCTCGACCACGGCGTCAGGGGCGTGATCGCCACCGACGGCATCGACGGCTATGGCGGTGCCTCCCCCGCTCATCGGGAAGCGGTGTCCCCCTCGGTCGTCCCCGGCGACGGGGCTACTCCGTCTCCAGGACTTCCTTGCCGTCGTAGTAGCCACACTCCGCGCATACGCGATGGGGCAGCTTGGCCTGGTGGCACTGGGGGCACACCGACCGGGACGGCTCGTTCGCTCTGTGCTGCGCGCGCCTGCTGTCGCGGACGGCGCGCGTGGTCCTTCGCTTGGGGACGGCCATGGGATCGACTCGCTCTCGTGACGGATGCAATGGGGCGCTCGCCACTGCGACGGGCGCGCGCGCATGATAGCACAGCGAGCGGGTGGCGTGGGTCCTGCGCAAGACCGCGGCGCGTCCGAGGGGACGCTCGGATCCGTCCGTGTTGGCGGCACCGATCCGTCGCGCCTCAGTCGGTCCCGTCGCCGTCTCCATCCTCGAGCAAACCCTCGAGAGCCGAGAAGGGCGACGCCAGGCGCGCCGGCTCGCAGTCGCAGGTCACTTCGTTCAGGTCGCCCCCGCAGACAGCGCAAAGGCCGAGGCAGTCCTCAGAATGGACCGGTATCCAGGGAACCTCGGCGGCGAGAGACGCGTGGATCGCGGGGCCCAGGTCGATGGTCGTCCCATCCAATGGCTCGATGTCGGGACCATCGTCGCCATCCACCGCGTCCTCTTCCTGCACCCAGAAGCGCTCGATCCGGCCAGCGAGTTCCAGGGCATACGTGACGAGACAGCGGCTGCACGTCGCCGTCACGTCGAGTCGGACCTCGCCGAGCGCCAGGATCCCCGTCCCCACGTTCGTCAGCGCGACTTCGTAGCGGGCAGGCGAGGTCGCCGGGAAGGTCAGGGGTCCGACGTCGACGGACTCGACGGCGAGCGAACCGTCGGCCACGACGGTGGCGGTGGAGTCCTCGAGGATCTCGGACACATCGACCGGGACGGAAGGGACCGGCTCCATGACGGTGGCGGCCCGGAGCCTAGCGCTGCTGGTTGGTCTTGCCCTGCAGGCGGTCGCGGCCGCGCTGCACCGCCGTCAGCAGTTTGCCCAGGTTCACCTCGAGGTTCGCCAGCATCTCGTCGGCGTAGTCCTCGGCTCCGAGACGGATCTCACGCTCCCGTCCGCGTGCGCTGTCGAGGATGTCCGCCGCCTGCTGCTCAGCGAGGATCACGATCTCCTGTTCTCCGGCGAGAGCCTGCGCGCGGTCGCGCGACTCCTCGAGGATGCGGTTCGCTTCCTTCTCCGCCTCCTCGAGCATCTCCTGGCGCTCCTTGACGATCCAACGCGCCTGCTTGAGCTCGTCGGGGTACTGCGCGCGGATCTCGTCGATGATCTCGTAGATCTTCTCCGCGTCCACCATGCGACGCGAGGACAAGGGGACGTCGCGCCCGTCATCGACGAGCTCCTCGATCCTGTCCACGAGCGCGAGGATATCCATTCGCGGCCTCCTTATCGCCCCGGATGAAGTCGCTCGACGACGGCCGTCCGGACGGCTTCGGGCACGAGACCCTCGACCGGACCGCCGTGTCGGGCGATCTCCTTGACGGCCGACGAGCTCAGATACGCATAGTCCGGTATCGCCATGATGAACATCGTCTCGATGTCGTCTTCCAGTCCGTGATTCAGCTGCGCCATCTGGAACTCGCGCTCGAAATCGGAGACCGCCCGCAAGCCCTTGACGATCACGCGCGCCCCCACTTCGCGGGCGAAGTCCACCAAGAGAGTATCAAAAGGCCGTATCTCCACACCGGAGAGCTTCTCGGTCGCCCGTTCCAGCAGCCTTACCCGCTCGTCGAGCGTGAATGTCGTACCGCCGCCCTTCTCGGGGCTCAAGGCGACGGCGACCACGATCTCGTCGTACAGAGAGCGCGTGCGCTCGATGATGTCCACATGGCCGGACGTCACGGGGTCGAACGTCCCCGGTATGATCGCGCGCGTCTCGCTCACTCGGAAGTCTCCAACCGTCTCGCGATACTGATGGTGGTGTCCCCGTACGCGCGAGCGACCAGGGCCGAGAACGACTGCGGCCACTCCGCCTCGACACTCGAGGAGTGTTCGTAGCAGGCCACGACATCCTCCCCGAGCCGCCCTGTCGACAGAAGACGCTCCACCAGCGCCTTGACCTGGGCCGGTGTCATTCTAAACGGAGGGTCGAGCAAGAGCAACGAGAAGGGGCCATCGGGCAGGCGCCCCGAATCCGCGAGTCGTACTACATCTCCCCGCACGATCTGGGAGTCCGTCGCGCCCACGCGCTCCAGGTTCTCGGAGAGCGCGTCGAGCGCCGCTTCGTCCCGCTCGCAGAAGACCGCGCGACGCGCCCCGCGGGAGAGCGCCTCGATCCCCATGGCCCCGCTTCCCGCGAAGCTATCCAGCACGACCCGGTCCTCGAATGAGATGCGCGCGGTCAGCATGTCGAAGGTGCCCTCACGCGCACGGTCCGTGGTCGGCCTCGTCGTGAGACCCCGCGGCGCGCGGAGCTTCCGACCTCGCCACCGGCCGCCTACCACTCTCACCCGCTGGCCGTCCAGTCGGTGACGTCGGAGAACATCTCGTCACAGAGCGCGCGCAGCAGACCGCTCTCGGGAGATTCGAGACGCGGGTCCTCTTCCACGAGACGGCGGGCATCGTCCCGGGCGGTCTCGAGTATGTCCGAGTCGCGGACGACGGAGGCGACGCGGAGATCCGGCAGGCCGCTCTGCCTCTCGCCCAGCAGCTGACCCTCGCCCCTGAGCCTGAGGTCCTCCTCGGCCAGCTCGAAGCCATCGGCGATCGTAGCGACAGCGCTCATGCGCGCCCTCCCCTCGTCCGTGGTCGGATCAGCGAACAGGAGCACCATCCCCGGCTCCTGTCATCGCGTGACGCTACCTCGAAGCTGATGGAGTTGCGCGAGACCGAACCGCTCGGCCCCTTCGACGATCATGACGATCGCGTTGGGTACGTCCACTCCGACCTCGACGACGGTCGTCGCGACGAGGACGTCGACACTCCCTCCGCGGAAGCGGTCCATCACATCGCGCTTCTCGTCCCCGGTGTTCTTCCCGGTGACGAGGTCCACGGTGAGGTCCGGGAAGACCTCCTCGGCCAGACGCGCGGCTTCACGCGTGGCCGCCTTGGCCTCCGCGTCGTCGGACTCCTCGACCAGCGGGCAGATGACGTAGGCCTGGCGACCGGAGCGGACCGCCTTCCGGACCGCGTCGTACGCCTCATCTCGGTCGTCCCTGGGCACGATCCGGGTCGTGACGGCCTCGGCTGGGGTACGGCCCGATGGCCGCTGTCGCAGATACGACGTGTCCAGGTCCCCGTGAAGCGTGAGCGCAAGACTCCGGGGTATGGGCGTCGCCGTCATCACGAGCACGTCGGGTGCGGCGCCCTTCTCACGCAGGGCGAGACGCTGCTTCACGCCGAACCGGTGTTGCTCGTCGACGATGGCGAGGGTCAACTGCTCGAACCCGACCTCGTCTGAGAAGAGCGCATGCGTGCCGAGAGCGACGGTCGTATGGCCGTCCGCAAGCGACGCCAACGCCGCGGAGCGCTCCGCGGCCGGAGTGGACCCGGTGAGGGACACCCAGGGGATCCCCGCCGCGTCCAGCAGAGGACCCAGACGGTGTACGTACTGCTCCGCGAGCACCTCGGTCGGCGCCATCATCGCGGCCTGCGTGCCCGAGTCATGGACGGCCGCAAGCGCCAAGGCGGCGACCGCCGTCTTGCCGGTGCCCACGTCACCGAGCAGCATCCGGCCCATCGGGACATCCTCCGACATTGCCTCGAGTATCTCGCCGCTCGCGCGAGTCTGATCGTCCGTCAGGCGGAAGGGGAACGCATCTCGCACGGCCGCGAGCGCACCGCCGTCGATGACGTGAGAGAAGCCTTCACCGGGGCCGCCCGCCGAGGCCCGGCGCAGCGCGAGCGCGACCTGGAGGACGAGCAGTTCCTCGTAGACGAGACGCCGGCGCGCGTCCGCGAGCTCCGTCGCGCTTCCTGGGAAATGCGCGTCGGACAGGGCCGTGGCGCGCGGCACGAGGCCGTGCGCCCGTCGCAGGTGCACCGGGAGCGGGTCCGGCACGTCCCGGGACGACTTGAGCGCCTCCAGCACGAGGCGGCGCATCCAGTTCGCGCTGATGCCCTCCGTCGTCGGATGGACAGGGAGGATGCGTCCCTGCGCGCCTTCGCCCTCCGCGTCGATCCGCTCCGTGTAGGGGTTGCGCATCTGCTTGAGGCCGTAGTCCATCGCGACGCGCCCCGCGAACGCGACCCTGTCGCCGACGGTGAACCGGTCGGCCATGTACGGCTGGTTGAACCACACGCCCACGAGGGCTCCCGTCCCATCGACGAGAGCGATCTCCGTGATGCTCAGGCGCCGCCGCGGCCGCTTCACCTTGATGTCATGGACGGTCCCCACGACGGTCGCGTCGCTCCCGACCGCGACGTCGGCGAGCGTCGCCGTGTGTGAGAGGTCGAGGTAGCGGTGCGGGA
>JAUVQN010000107.1 GCA_030598125.1 Coriobacteriia bacterium
GAGCGCCGCGGCGAGGCGAGCCACGGTCGTCGGACGGGTGGAGAAGCCGCGCATCGCGTGGTCATCGAGGAAGCGGTTGGCGAGGCTCTCCGTGGTGAGCAGCCCGCGCGGCAGACCGTCCTCGACGACCGGGAGCGCGCGAACGCCGCGCTCCCCCATGAGCCTGCCCGCCTCCATGAGCGTCGTCTCGGGCGACACGGTGGCGACGTCGTCCGTCATCGCGTCCGCCGCTCGCATCCGCACGTGCTCGATCTCGTCGGGCGGATCGACGCCGAAGCGCTCGAACACCCACGTGGTCTCAGGCGGCATCGGACCGAGCCGCGCGGCGACGTAGACGTGGTCCGGTTCGGTCACGTTCTTCAGGTGCGCGTACGCGACCGCCGAGCAGATCGAGTCGTTGTCGGGATTCCTGTGCCCGAAGACGAGCGTGGGGCCCATGCTCACACCACCTTCTCGATGGGAGCATAGCCGACGAGCAGCGTCTTGAGCCCACCCTCGTCGAAGTCGACCGCGAGCTTGTCGCCCTCGACCACCACGACGTCGCCCTCGCCGAAGGACTTGTGCCGCACGCGATCCCCCGGCCCGAAGTCCTCCGCAGAGCCGTCCGCGGACCCCGAGCCGGCGACGCGAGGCTCGCCCGAGCCGAACACTCGCCCGCCCTCCTCGTCCCGCGGCGCCGCGAAGGACTCCTCCCACGCGCCGCTCCGTTCGCGACTGTAGCCGCGCGAGAGGGGCGCCGTGGAGCCGGTCCCCTTCGAGACGAGGTGCTCTTCGGGCATCTCCTTGAAGAAGCGGCTCGGTGCGTTGAACTGCGGCCTGCCGAAGAGACTCCGCTTGGCGGCGTGGAGGAGGTAGAGCCGTTCCCGCGCTCGCGTGATGCCCACGTAGCAGAGCCGTCGCTCCTCCTCCAGGCCCGCGGGATCGATGACGTTGGCGTGCGGGAAGATGGAGTCCTCCATGCCCGTGACGACGACGACCGGGTACTCAAGGCCCTTCGCGTTGTGGAGCGTCATGAGCGTCACCGCGCGCTCGTCCATCTCGAGGCTGTCGAGATCGGTCCTGAGCGACGCCCACTCCATGAAATCCTCGAGCGTGGCATCGGGGTGGTCCCGCTCGAACTCCTCGACCTGGCCGATGAGCTCCATCACGTTCTCCACGCGTCCGCGCGCCTCCAGCGTGTCCTCCGCCTCGAGCGCGGGCACGATCCCCGTGCCCGCCACGATGGACTCCACCTGCTCCTTGAGTGTGGCTGCGTCGGTCTCGCGGAAGTCCTCCATGAGCGCCACGAACGCCGCGATCCTCCTCGTGGGCCCGGTGCCGAGCCAGTCGCCGCCCGCCGCGTCCTCGAGCGCCTCGTAGAGCGTGAGGCCGTGCGTGCTCGCATACTCCGCCACCCGGGACATCGTCGTCTTCCCGATGCCGCGCCGGGGCACGTTCACGATGCGGGCGAGCGAGACCCCGTCGGCCGGGTTCACGATGGCGCGCAGATATGCGAGCGCGTCCTTGACCTCCGCGCGCTGGAAGAACTTCACCGACCCCACGATCTGGTAGGGAGTGCCCGCGCGCAAGAACACGTTCTCCACCACACGCGACTGCGCGTTCGTGCGGTAGAAGACGGCGAAGTCCGAGTACGAGCGGTGCTCTTCCCGAAGGAGCCGCTCCACCTCCGCCACGACGAACTGGGACTCGTCGCGCTCGTCGGAGGCGTGATATCGGGTGATGGACTCGCCCTCCGCATTCGCCGTCCAGAGCGTCTTGGGCTTGCGACCCTCGTTGTGCGCGACGACGTAGTTCGCCACCTCGAGGATCTTCTGCGTCGACCGGTAGTTCTGCTCGAGCCTGATCACGCGGGCGTCGGGGAAGTCCTCCTCGAACTCCAGGATGTTGCGGACGTCGGCGCCACGCCACCCATAGATCGACTGGTCGTCGTCGCCGACGACCATGACGTTCCGGTGCGCCCCCACTAGGAGCGCCACGATGCGGTACTGGACGTGGTTCGTGTCCTGGTACTCGTCCACGTGCACGTACTCGAAGCGGTCCTGGTAGTGCGCGAGCACGTCCTCGTGCCCCTCTAGAAGGCGGTACGTATGCACCAGGAGGTCATCGAAGTCCATCGCGTTCGCTTCGAGGAGCGCGCGCTGGTATGCGCGGTACACGCGTGCGACCTTGGCGCCGGCCGGGTCGGTGTGGGTCTCCTCGAACGCGGAGGGACTCTCGAGCTCGTCCTTCGCCGACGAGATGCGCGATGCGAAGAGCGCCGGCGGGAACCGCTGCTGATCGAGACCTTCCGCCTGGAGGACCTGCTTGAGCAGGCGTTTCGAGTCGTCGGCGTCGTAGATGGTGAACGAGCGCGTGAAGCCGAGCCGCTCCCCGTCGCGACGGAGGATACGGGCGCACATCGCGTGGAACGTCGCCACCCACATGCCGGCGGCATGGGCACCGAGCAGCGCTTCGAGCCGTCCGCGCATCTCCCCCGCAGCCTTGTTGGTGAAGGTGATGGCGAGGATACGCTCGGCGGGCACGTCCTGGTCCAGCACGAGGTGCGCGATGCGATGCGTGAGGACGCGCGTCTTGCCCGAACCCGCGCCGGCGAGCACGAGGACGGGTCCTTGCGTAGCGCTCACGGCGTCGCGCTGAGCGGGATTGAGGTCGTCGAAGACGGAGGCCATAGGCTCTACAGTGTAGCGCCTCGGAGCGTCATGCGAGACGGATCACTTCACGAACTTGATCATCGTGAAGCCGTCGTCGTCGAGCTCGCTGAGACACTCGTCGTGGACGACCGTCTTCTCGCCCTGGCGGTGCTGGTAGTTGCCGCATTCGCTGCACACGGAGAGATCGCACACGCAGCAGAACCCGACGCGTTCCGCGACGGCGCCGCAATGGCTGCACAGCCGTATCCTGTGGATCTCTTCGCTCATCGGCGCCCACCCGGTGGCGCGCCCCGGCAGCGGCGTCGGCGCGCGGGCCCGCTCCCTCCGTGTCCCGTGAGCAGGCGCGCGCTTTCCTCAGCGCAGCTCCCGCCCGATCGACCTCGCTACCGGTACTAGTTCGCCCACGAGCGCGTCCAGTCCTGCAAGGTCGAGCGACTGCGGGCCGTCCGAGAGCGCGTCGTGCGGGTTCGGATGCGCCTCCACCATCAGTCCGTCGGCTCCGACCGCGACCGCCGCACGGGCGACCGGCGGGACCATGTCGGCGTGGCCGACCGCGTGCGAGACATCCACTATCACCGGCATGTTGGACAGCTTCTTCACGACGGGCACCGCCGAGATGTCGAGCGTGAAGCGCGTCGCCGTCTCGAACGTGCGGATGCCGCGTTCGCACAGGATCACGTTGGGGTTACCGCCCATCGTGAGATACTCGCTGGCCAGGAGCCACTCCTCGATGGTGGCGGCCATACCGCGCTTGAAGAGGACCGGCTTGCCGCTCTCGGCCGTCACCTCGCCGATCTTCTTCAGGAGCGCGAAGTTCGCCATGTTGCGCGTGCCGATCTGGAGGATGTCGATGTAGCCGTCCACGGTCTCGGCGTGGGCCGCTTCCACTACCTCCGTGATCGTGAGCAGCCCGTAGCGCTCGCTCGCCTCGGCGAGCAGCTTCAGGCCCTCCTCCTCGAGACCCTGGAAGGAGTACGGGGAAGTGCGCGGCTTGTAGGCGCCACCTCGGAGGACACGGATACCCGCCTCGGCGACGGCGGCCGCCACCTCCATGATCTGCTCGCGGCTCTCCACGGAGCACGGTCCCGCGATCAGCGTGATGTCGCCGTCGCGCGTGACCGCGCCTATCGCGCGGGCCTCCTCAGCCATGACGGCTCAGAGCTCCTTCGAGACATGGAGGATGGCCTCGTAGATCTCGCGGAGGTTGTCGTTGAAGAGCGGTCCCTCGTTCGCGGCGGCGAGATGCTCGAATATCTGCTCCTCCCGCCGCGGGTCATAGAGCGGACGGTCTATCTGCGGCTTGATCTCCCGTATGGCGAGCGCGAGCTCCGCCCGCCTGTTCAGCAGCCGCACGATGTCGCGATCGACGTCGTCGATCTCGCTCCTCAACCCGTCTATCCTGGCTCGGACGTCCTGCGAGCCCTCGTCCATGGCGCCATCACTCCCATTCGATCGTGCCGGGCGGCTTCGACGTGATGTCATAGGCGACGCGGTTCACACCGTCCACCTCGTTGATGATGCGGTTCGACATCGTCGCGAGGAGCTCGTGCGGCAACCGGGCCCAGTCCGCCGTCATCGCATCGGCGGACGCGACCGCGCGCACGATGATCGGATGGGCGTACGTGCGCTCGTCGCCCATCACGCCGACCGAGCGGATGGTCGGGAGCACGGCGAAGTACTGCCAGACCTCCCGGTCCTCGTCCCACTTCGAGATCTCCTCGCGGACGATCGCGTCGGCGCGTCTGAGGAGGTCGAGTCGCCCAGGCGTGATCTCGCCGATGATGCGGACCGCGAGCCCGGGACCCGGGAACGGCTGCCGGTGCACGATCTCGTCGGGCAATCCGAGCTGCGCTCCGACCGCGCGGACCTCGTCCTTGAACAGGTTCCGCAGCGGCTCGACCAGGTCGAAGCTCACCCCGTCCGGGAACGGGATGAGGTTGTGATGGCTCTTGATCTTGGCCGACTGCTTCGAGGTCCCGGACTCGATGACGTCCGGGTAGAGCGTCCCCATCGCGAGCCAGCGGACACCTTCGAGCTTCTCGGCCTCTTCGAAGAAGACCTTCCAGA
>JAUVQN010000048.1 GCA_030598125.1 Coriobacteriia bacterium
AGTGAGGACTCCGAACTGCCCCACGAGGAGCTCGTAGCCGACGCTCCCTTCGGCGAACATCGAGCCGACGATCCCCTGGACGAATGGTATCCAGTACTCGCCCATGACTACGTCTTCGAGGAACCCGACGACGGTCCCGGCCATGAACACACCGAGGAACTCGTACATGAGGAAGAGCACGAGCAGGAGCAAGGGCAGTCCCGTGAGGGGCTGCATCATGTAGTGACTGAGTCGCGTCGAGAGACTCGCCCCGGACATCGTGTGGGAGACGACGTGACTCACCACGTCGTCCACCCGCTCCCGCCGGTCGCGATAGACCTCGTCACGCAGTCCGCCCGCCTCGAGGTCGTGCAGACCGGCCACATCCGGGTCCCCTTCGAGCACCAGGAGCGCATGCGCGCGGGAACCTGTCGTCGCCACGAGCTGGAGCAGCTGTTCCTCGTGCTGGTGACCCCAGTGCCCGTGGCGTGCCTCGTCGATCGTCTCGACGAGCTCGGAGATCCCCTCGCCGCGGACGGCGACCGTCTCGACCACCGGCACGCCCAGCAGGTCACTGAGCAGGTCGACGTCGATCACGACGCCCTGCTGGCGCGCCTCGTCGGTCATGTTGAGGGCCACCACGAGCGACAGCCCCATGTCCACGAGCTGCAGCGTGAGGAAGAGGTCGCGCTCGAGGTGAACGGCGTCGACGACGTTCACGATGGTGTCCGCGTCGAGGATGACGTCGCGCGCCACGACCTCCTCGTCGTTGAACGAGGAGACCCCGTAGACGCCGGGAGTGTCGATGAGGTCGCGCTCGCCGAGCTTGCCGCGGAGCAGCTCCACGGTCGTGCCCGGGAAGTTGGAGACGTTGACATACGTCCCGGTCAACGCATTGAAGACGGCCGACTTGCCGACGTTGGGGTTGCCCACGAGGACGACATTGCCGGAGCCGGTCACGCCCGCGGCGGCCGTCTGCGCGTCAGTGCGTCCCATGGCGATGGCGACCTCGTCCGTGACGCTTCTGGCGTCCGTGCGCCGTGCTCGACACACGGGACACCTCGATCTTCCGCGCGAGTCCTCGCCCGACCGCGATCTCCTGACGTCCCACTTGGATCACGACGGGACCGCCGGGGATCTTGGTCACGACGGTCAGGTGAGCGCCCTCGCTCATTCCCAGCCGGACGGCCTGCATGCTCATGTCGGGATCGTGGATGGAGACGACCGTGGCGCGCTCGCCGCGCCGGAGATGGTCGAGCGGGAACACGCCTATCTTGTGGCGCCGTCCGTAGCCCGTGGCCCGTCTCGTCGGTCCCATTCGTCGTCGCTCCCTGTCGGCTCCCGCTCGGGATCTCGTCCCCGGCCCGTCGGCCCGGTCCGTCCCGCTCGGCCTGCCCGAGGACTTAGCATACGCTAAGCCAATCGGTTCATACACTCTAATTCGGCAGCTCGCAGGCGTCAATCAAGGACTTCCTCTGGATCGGCAAGACGCGGCGGCGGCGACCGTGTATCTTCGTTCTGCGAAGAGACTGCGGGAGAGGACACGTGCAGGACTCGCGACTCGTCGCGGCGCTCGGCGCAGACCCCTTCCCCTGGCTGCTGGCCTCGGATGAGCCCTACGCCGTCTGGGCGACACGCACAGCGGTCCTGGGACAGACTGCGGACGATCCCGACGTCGCCAGGGCTCGTGAGCGGATCCTCGCCGACGACGGGGTAACGGCGCTCGTGGGCGAGCTCCCCTCCTGGGAGGCCGAAGGCTCCTCCCATCACAGCGCGGAGTACCTGCCCAGCGCGCTGACCCTCCTGGCCGACATGGGAGTGGGTCCCGGTGACGATCCCGCGATCGAGCAGCGGCTGGACGAGCTGTCGGCCCACCAGGACGACAGCGGCCGCTTCGTCTCACCCGAGTCGGGACGCGCACGCGCCGAGGAGGGCGCGGGCTCTCCCGTGTGCGACAACAGCGCCGTGACCGACGTCCTTATCCGCTTCGGCCGCGGCGACGACGAGCGGGTCTTGCGCGCACTCGACCGCATGCGGGACGACCTGGCGACCACTCCGCAGGGTCGTGGCTGGCGTTGCGCCCAGGAGCGGCGAGGGCTGCTCCGGCGGCAGGCCCAGGGCGCGGACACGTGCCCTCAGATCACCGTCGAGGGACTCCGCGCCGCATCCCTCCTCCCCGAGGACGAGCGGCCCGACGGTCTGCTCGACGTGGTCCGCACGCCCCTCGAACTGTGGCGGCGCCGCGCCAGCGAGAGGCCCTACGACTTCGGCCACGGCTACCAGTTCATGCGTGCGAAGTGGCCGAACGTCTGGTACGACGTGCTATGGGTGCTGGACGCCGTGGGACGCTACCCGGCCGTCTGGCGGGGAGCCGAGGCGTCCGAGGACGACCGTCGCGCGATCGCCGAGCTGGCGGCGTGCCTGATCGCCTACAACACGGACGCGGAGGGACGTGTCGTCCCCGCACGCACGGCCGCCGGATTCGAGCGGTTCTCCTTCGGCCAGAAACGGGAACCTTCGCCGTTCGCGACGGCCCGCACGCTCGCCGCGCTCGCCAGGGTGACGGACCTCGCGGACGAGATCGCGGATGTGGACGTCGAGGCGCTCCCCGGGTCGGTCCGCCGCGGAGAGGAGGAGCAGCCGACCCGCCGGCCCCAGCCACCTTGCCCGGCGCCGGCACTGCCCCGGGATTTCGCGCGGGACCGCGTGGAGCCGCGCGTGCTGACGCGACACCACATCGGCACGCACTGGCATCCCGAGAGCCTCGGCTCGGTCGTGTCGGACGTGGTCGGTCTCGTCGCCCCCGAACCTGCGACCCCCTACCTCTCGCTGCGCGCCCGACTGCCGCGCTTCGAACCCGCCGCGCTCGAAGCAGCGCTCTACGACCGGCGGAGCCTCGTCCGGGTGCGCGGCATGCGCGGTCGCGCGTACATCGTGCGGCTCGGCCTGCTCCCGGTCGTCTTCTCGGCGACGAACGACCAGGTGGTGCGATATGCACGCACGTTCGCCGAGTACCGCGGCATCACGCCCGCCGCGTACGAGCGATGGGCCGCGCGCGTGGTGGACGCGCTTCGCAACGGCCCCGCCACGACCACTGAGCTGCGGGAGCGCATCGAGCCCGGGATCGACGTCGCTGCGCTCGTGACGCTTCTTACCGCCGAAGGGGTCCTTCTGAGGGATCGCCCGGTCGGCGGATGGCAGGACCGCCGCTCCACCTACGTCGTGCTCGAGGACGTCCTGCCCGACGTGCGTCTCGACAGCGTGATCCCCGAGACCGCCGCGCACGAGCTGACGCGCGAGTACGTGCGCGCCTTCGGGCCGGTCACCGCCCGCGACGCGGCCTGGTGGACGGGACTCGGGCCGAAGCGGACAGAGAAGGCGCTCGACACATTGGGCGACGAGATCGTCACCGTATCGGTGGCGGGCGTGGAGGGCGACTACCTGATGCACGCCGCCGACGTGGAGGAGCTCGAGTGGACCGGTGCGCCGCGCTCCCCGTCGGTCGCCCTCCTCCCGGCGCTCGACCCGCTCCTCGCGGGCTACGCCCGGCATGCGTGGTTCGTGAGCGACGCCGCGCGCTCCTCGGTCTTCGACAGGTCGGGCAACCCGACGTCCGTGGTGCTCCTGGATGGTCGGGCCGCGGGCGTGTGGGACGCGCTGCGGGAGCCCGAGCCGATCGTGCTGGTACACACGTTCGATGAGCCCGGCGAAGCGGTCCGCACGGCCATCGAGGCCGAGGTCCTCGACCTCGGCCGCTTCCTGCTCGGACCTGGCGCGCGCGTCGCCTGGCGGCGGTAGCGCACGCTCCTGGCCTCTGATAGCTTGAGTGCCGTCAAGGGGGAGTAGCTCCGCCCGCCGGAGTCCACCGGCGGGCCTCGGGAGGCCGACACTCCCGGATGCGACCGGCATCCCGGCCTCGCCATCGCGGCTCCGGTCGCGACAGCGAGACCCTTGGTGGATCGAGTCCGCCGGGGTCTTTCTCACTGGAGGCGACATGGCGCGCGAAGCACGTGTGGAGGCCGCAGAGCTCGTCCGAGAGACACCCGCTGTCGCGTGGCACACGCTCGGCGTCGACGAGGTCGTCCGCAGGCTCGATACCGATCTCGACCGGGGGCTCTCCCACGACGAGGCCGCAGCCAGACTCGAGCGCTACGGCCCCAACGAGCTCGAGCCCCCCAGCAAGACACCGCGCTGGCGCCTGTTCCTCTCCCAGTTCAACGACGTGACCATCTGGGTGCTGATGGGCGCCGTCGTCATCTCGGTCGTCGAGGGACAGGCTCCCGAAGCGATCGCGATCACCTTCATCCTTCTCATGAACGGGATCCTCGGTTTCGTGCAGGAGTACCGAGCCGAGCAGGCGCTCGAGGCGCTCAAGAGCATGTCCGCACCCGTGGCCACCGTCATGCGCGACGGGGTCGAGCAGGACGTGCCCGCGACCGGGCTCGTGCCGGGAGACATAGTGCTCTTGGAGGCGGGCGACAAGATCCCCGCCGACGGCCGACTCGCGAGAGTCAGCGCGCTCAGGGTCGAGGAGGCCTCCCTGACCGGGGAGAGTCGCCCTACGAAGAAGAGCACCGACCCGCTCGAGAACGCCGACCTGCCGCTCGGCGACAGGGACGATCTCGTCTTCGCCGGCACCTCCGTGGCGGTCGGGCACGGCTCGAACGTAGTGACGGAGACGGGCCAGAGCACCGAGATGGGCCGCATCGCCGACCTGTTGGCCGCTCAGGAGGACGAGAAGACGCCGCTCCAACGAGAGCTCGACGTCGTCGGCAAGCGGCTCGCCCTGGCGGTCGTCGTCATCGCGGCGCTCGTGTTCGGAGTGAGTGTCTGGCAGGGCTCTGAGCTGACAGTAGCGCTCCTCATCGCCGTCTCGCTCGCCGTGGCCGCGATTCCCGAGGGGCTGCCGGCCGTGGTGACCGTCTCGCTCTCCCTCGGCGTGCGCGAGATGGCGGCGCACAACGCCATCGTGAAGCGTCTGCAGGCCGTGGAGACGCTCGGCGCGACCACGTTCATCTGCTCCGACAAGACCGGCACGCTCACCAAGAACGAGATGACCGCGCGGCGACTGCTCATCGGCGACGACCTCGTGCGGGTGCTTCCCGACTGGGCGATGGAGCCCGCGGAGCGGGCGCCCGACACGGCCGATTGCGAGCTCATGCTGGAGATCGCCGCCTCCTGCAACGACGCGCATTTCACGGCCGACGGCACGCTCGTCGGAGACCCCACGGAGACCGCGCTGCTCGTCGCGGCGGACGAGCTCGGTCGCGACCGTGTGCGACCGCGACGCGTGGGCGAGATCCCCTTCGACTCGGAGCGGAAGCGCATGACCACGATCCACGCGGTGGACGGCAGCCGCGTCGCGTACATGAAGGGCGGCACCGACGTGGTGCTCGACCTGTGCACGAGCGCGCGGATCCACGGCGAGACGGTCCCGATGACGGACGAGCTGCGAGCCGCCCTGTCGCTCGACAACGAGGAACTGGCCTCTTCGGGATACCGGACGCTGGCATTGGCCTGGCGGACGCTCGGCGAGGACGAGCCGTCCGAGGGCGAGGAACTCGAGCGCGACATGACGTACGCGGGCATCATCGGCCTCGTCGATCCGCCGAGAGCCGAGGTCCCCGACGCCATCGAGACGTGTCACCGCGCCGGCATGGAAGTGGCCATGGTGACTGGTGACCATGCGCTCACCGCACGCGCGATCGGCGACGAGATCGGTCTCAGCCGCGAGGGCGGCGTCGTCACCGGCGTCGAGCTCGAGGCGATGAGCGACGACGAGCTCTACGAGATCGTCCAGGACACGCGGATCTACGCGCGGGTCGACCCGGAGCACAAGCTGCGCATCGTGGACGCGCTCAAGCGCCGGGGGCACGTCGTCGCGATGACGGGCGACGGCGTGAACGACGCGCCGGCGCTCAAGAAGGCGGACATTGGCGTCGCGATGGGGATCGTCGGCACCGACGTGAGCCGCGAAGCGGCCGACATGGTGCTCGCGGACGACAACTTCGCGACGATCGTGCTCGCGGTCGACATGGGCCGGGTCGCCTTCGACAACCTGCGCAAGTTCATCCTCTTCATGCTCTCCTGCAACGTGTCCGAGGTGCTCATCATCTTCATCGCGACGTTCGTGGCTGGCCGCCCGGCCCTGCTGCCCCTCCAGATCCTGTGGATCAATCTCGTGACCGACGGGCTTCCCGCGCTCGCACTCGGCGTGGACCCGCCCGATCCCGGCGTGATGGACCGGCCTCCCCGCGGGGCCGACGAAGGCATCCTCGTCCGCGAGCGCCAGTGGCAGATCGTGTGGCAGGGTGCGCTCATCACCATGGCGGGGCTGCTGGTGTGGGGGTTCGCCGAGTACGTGCAGACGGACTACTCCGGCTCACACGTGCAGACGATGCTCTTCACGACGATGGTCCTCACGCAGCTCCTGCACGCCTTCGACTTCCGCTCGGCGACGCGCACCGTGTGGTCGAAGGAGTCCCTCAGGAACCGCTGGCTCGTCTACGCGTTCCTCGGGTCGTTCGTCCTGCAGCTTCTCGTGATCTACCTGCCGTTCCTGCAAAGGCTCTTCTCCACGGAGGCGCTGTTCTGGCAGGACTGGGCGGCGATCGTCGTGGCGGCGCTCATCGCCGTGTCGATCATCGACCTCGTGAAGGTGACGCTCGCTCGACGCGGCCGGTGAGCGAGCCTAGGTGTCCGCGCCCCAGCTGGCTTGATCCTGGGACCGGCGTCGCCAATAGGCGAGCGCGTCGGTGACGAGCCGCGCGCACAGCTCCGGGAACTCGATGCCGGCGGCCCGGGCCGCTTCGGGAAGCAGGCTCGTGGTCGTCATCCCGGGGATGGTGTTCACTTCGAGCACAGAGGGCGCCTCGCCCTCCGGGACGATGAGATCCACGCGAGAGAGACCCACGCAGCCCAGCGCCTTGTGCGCGTCGAGAGCGATGGACTTGGAGAGATCGCGCACGTCTTCGGGAAGTCGAGCCGGGGTGATGTGCGTGCTCATCCCCGGCGCGTACTTCGACTCGTAGTCGTAGAATTCGTGCTCCGGCACGATCTCGAGGGTAGGCAGCGCGATCGGCTCGTCCGTGCCGACGACCCCCACCGTGATCTCCACGCCCTCCACGAACTGCTCGATGACGACAGCGTCGTCATGCTCGAATGCGATCGCCATCGCGGTGGGCAGGTCCGCGGCGTCGTGCACGATGGTGACGCCTATCGCCGACCCCTCTCGCGATGGCTTCACGACGACATGCTCGCCGATGGCCGACGTGACGGACTCGACATCCCAGTCGTCGCCGCGCTCGACCAGCAGGGCCTCGGGAGTGGGGACGCCGGCCGCTTCGAAGACGAGCTTGGAGATCCACTTGTCCATGGCCATGGCGCTCGAGAGCACGCCAGAGCCCACATACGGCATTCCGATGAGCTCCAGCAGGCCCTGGACGGTCCCGTCCTCGCCGAAGCGACCGTGCAGGCAGATGAACGCGACGTCTGCTCCGCTGTAGCGGATGCGATCGATGAAGTCGGGGGTGGCCGTGTCCACGGACACGACAGGAAGACCCGCTTCGGCGAGCGCGGTCTCTACCTGTGAGCCGGTGACGAGCGACACCTCTCGCTCGGCTGAGATGCCACCTTTGAGCACGACGACCGTGGGCCGCGCGCTGGGATCGCCCACCCCTGTCCCCTCCGCCGTCGACCAGCCGGACGATGCTGGAATCGTATCATGCAGGACCGACGTGACCTCCGCGGCCCTCTGGGGCCTCGAGTCGCCCAGCACCGCCGAGCCCTCCCAGACATCCCAGGGGCCCCCTCTGGCACGGAACTGGCAAGGTGAGTCGTTGGAGGAAGCGCCACGGAGCGTCTTCACAGAGAATTCACGCTCCGCGGATGGTATGTTCGCTCCCCGTCGGCAGGATGGGGTCCGGCTCCACGACCGACCTGGCGTGTGAGCTCGACGAGAGATGAAGAGGTGTGCACAGATGGACGACACGCACCTGGACGAAGGCGCGGCGCCCGAACCGCAGGACGGGACGACGCCCGCGCCGGTGGATCCACCGTCGGCGGAACCGACTCCTGAAGCGTCACCGCCCGTGGGCACGGATCCCCCACCCAAGGCTCCTGAGCCCGCGCCGCCGCAGCCTCCCCCCGAGGTCCCGCAGGCGTCGCCCGACAGCCCGCAGGCGGCACCCCTGGCACAGCAGCCGCCTCCGGCGCACCAGCCCAAGAAGTCCGGCATGCCCGCCGGCTGTGTGGCGATGCTGGTATCGCTCATCGTGGCCGCCATCGTCGGGTTCGTCGCGGGCATCGGCGGCGCGACGCTCGTCACGAACGATCGCATCATCGACACCGGCAACGGCGGGCAGGCGATCGCCGTGGTGGACAGCGAGACCGCAGAGCCCGTCGCGGCCGCCGCCGTCGTCGCCGTACCGAGCGTCGTGAACATCGACGTGACCGGTGACGTCCCGACCGACTCGGAAGAGCTGCCCGAAGGCCATCCGGGCGTGCCGCGCTCGGGCAGCGGCTCCGGCGTGGCGTTCATGAACACCGCGGAAGGGACCACCTACATCATCACGAACGATCACGTCGTCGCCGATGCCGAGGAGATCCTGGTGACCGACATCGACGGCGAGCGGTACGACGCCGAGCTCGTCGGCACGGACGCGAACACGGATATCGCGGTCGTCGAGGTCCAGACCGAACTGCCCGCGATACAGCTCGGCGATTCGGACGAGATCGCGGTAGGGGAACTCGTGGTCGCCATCGGCTCGCCCTTCGGCCTGCAACAGTCGGTGACGTCCGGCGTCGTCTCGGCGATCGGAAGGTCGCTCCCGAACTCCTTCTCGGGTGACTTCGGCGTGTACCCGCTGGTGGACGTGATCCAGACCGACGCCGCGATCAACCCCGGCAACTCCGGGGGAGCGCTCGTCGACCGCATGGGCAGCCTCATCGGCATCAACACCGCGATCTACTCGAGTTCCGGCGACAACGACGGCATCGGCTTCGCCGTGCCG